>CAZRYA010000245.1:0-2728 GCA_964604235.1 uncultured Tissierellaceae bacterium
CAGGATAGACTACGAACTCTTAATAATGCTTTTGGCCTTGCTTATCCTTTTGGATAGGTTTGTGAGAGATAGGGTGAGTATCAAGGGGGAAATAAAGAGAGGCAATAAGGAGAAGATAGAATCTAATGGTATAGGTGTCTATATACTAAAAGCAGGTGATAATTATGAAAAGTATTAGCTTTATAGGGTTAGATCCAACCATCCTAATTATGGTTTTTCCAATACTTGCCCTACTAGTCTTGGGGATAGCCAGTATTTTGGGGATAGAGGATATAAGGTATAGGAATATAAGCCTGCCCCTTTGGGGATTTATCATAATTATGCTAATAATACACTGGTCTACAGACCTATATAGAAATCCAATAAGACTAAGTGACTATAAGGATGACCTAGGACTACTGGTGGAAGAAAGCCTAAACTTAGATTTTAATATAAGGGATTCTGGATATTACTATGAGAAAGATACCTATAGGATAAGTGGTGTGTATGAAGGAAGTGAAGTCTTGGTCTTCCTTGGTCAGGGAAGGCTTTCTGGCCAGTGGGAAGAACTGGTTGTTAAATACATGAAAGGGTCCTTTGGAAACCTAAGTTTGGGGAGGGTTTATGGGCCAGACCAAGATGAAATTTTCATAAGGCTTGATAAGGGTCTTATAGGTAACTTGAGTATGGAAACAGGCTATAGAGACCATAGGACACCCTATAATGGGACTAGTAACTATATAGAAGAGGAAAGGCTTATAGACTATAATGGCCTTAAGTTTGACCAGGGCTTTATTAAAAGTAATTTTATAGTATATGACTCTGGAAGGGGAGGGCTTCTCGATCTAATGCTCAAGTCCATAAGCTATATAATCCTCTTTTTTGTAGCCATAAGGAATAGGATTCAAGGGGTGGAGGAGGAAGATAAGAATTCCTATAGAAAGGGAGATAAGAAACTTAGAGTCATCTATAAGGAGAAAAAAGAAAAATAGTCTGCAGATGGATTTTGGACTCTGGTTTGGATTATTGTTTTTAAACTTTTCTTATTATATACTATAAATACTAAATAGATTTGGGAGTGATTTGGTGGAAATTAATAAAATTTTAATGGAAGAGTTTAATTTAAAAGCCTTTCAGGTGGATAACACAATAAAGCTATTAGATGAAGGAAATACAATTCCTTTTATAGCAAGATATAGAAAAGAACAGACGGGAACCCTAGAAGATGTAGTTCTAAGGCAATTATCCAATAGGCTTAATTACCTTAGAAATCTAGAAGAAAAAAAGGAAGAGGTAATTAGGCTTATTGGGGACCAGGGTAAACTTACAGATAACCTAAGGGAGGAAATTTTAAAGTCTGAAAGCTTACAGAAGATAGATGACCTTTATAGGCCTTTTAGGCCCAAGAGAAGGACTAGGGCTACCATAGCCAAGGAAAAGGGCTTGGAACCTTTGGCTAAGTTGATTTTAGAAGAAAAACTTACAAGTGATGAACTTTTAAAAGAAGCTGAAAAGTATATAAGTGAACCTAATGAGGTGGAAACAGCTGAAAGGGCCTTAGAACATGCTATGGACATAATTGCAGAGATAGTTTCTGATGACCCTTCTATTAGGGACAAGGTTAGAAATTATTTTTATAGGTATGGAATAATAGAGTCTAAGGCAACTGCCAGTGATGAAAAGACTGTATATGAAATGTACTATGACTTTAAAGAACCTATTAAAAGTGTTGCCAACCACAGGGTCTTGGCCATGAATAGGGGAGAGAAGGATAAAAAATTAAAAATATCTATAGACTTACCCAACATAGACATGGGAGAGTTTATTATAAAACAACTTGTAGAAACAGAGGACAAGTCAAACTACTATAGGTTGGCCATAGTTGATGGCTACAATAGGCTACTATTCCCTTCAATAGAAAGGGAAATAAGAAATGATTTAAAGGAGAAGGCAGAAGAAGATGCTATTGGGATTTTTGCCCTTAATTTAGAACCCCTTCTTATGCAGCCACCTATAAAGGGGAAAAACGTAATGGCCATAGATCCCGGCTTTAGGACTGGATGTAAGGCAGCAGTAATAGATGAAACTGGGAAGTTGTTAGACTATGTAACTGTATATCCAACAGAGCCAAGAAATGAAGTTGAAAAAACTCAAAAAATCTTAAAGGACCTAGTAGAAAAATATCAAGTAAGTATTATTGCAATTGGAAATGGTACAGCATCCCGTGAGACAGAAAACGTTGTGGCTGGCATGATTAGGGAAAATGCTTTAGATATTTCCTATATAATAGTTAGTGAGGCTGGGGCATCAATTTATTCAGCGTCAGAAGTTGGAATAAAGGAGTTTCCCAACATAGATGTTTCTATAAGAGGGGCAGTTTCCATAGGTAGAAGGCTTCAAGACCCCCTTGCAGAACTTGTAAAAATAGAGCCTAGACATATTGGAGTAGGCCAATACCAACATGATTTAAATCAAAAGAAATTAGATGAGTCCCTGGCAGCTGTAGTGGAAGACTCTGTAAATACAGTTGGAGTAGATATAAATACAGCTAGCCCATCACTCCTATCCTATGTAGCTGGTATATCTTCAAAAGTAGCTGATAACATTGTAAGCCATAGGGAAGAAATTGGGAAGTTTAAGACTAGGGCTGAAATAAAGAAGATAAAGGGACTTGGGCCCAAAACCTTTGTCCAATGTGCAGGATTTTTGAGGATACCAGGGGGAAGCAATCCCCTAGATAATACTGGAG
>CAZRYA010000246.1:0-2414 GCA_964604235.1 uncultured Tissierellaceae bacterium
AATCCATTCATTAGAATGGGCTGGTATTAAATATGATGAAGGTGTATTTATAGAAGATGGTAAAATAGTAGAAAAAGGTGAATATGGTCCCTATATACAATCTGAAAGACTAGATACATACAAAAAATATGTGGACCAATTAGTTGATAGTGGTCATGCCTACAGCTGTTTTTGTACTAGGGAGCGTTTAGAGTCACTACGTGATGAGCAAAAAACCAAAGGACTAGTTCCTAAATATGATGGACTTTGCAGAAGTATTTCTAAGGAAGAGGCAGCTGAGAGAATAGCTAATGGGGAAGAACATGTAGTAAGATTAAAATTACCTAAAAACAAGGATATTAAATTCCATGATATAGTAAGAGGAAATATTACTATAAATAGTGATGACACAGATGATCAGGTACTTTTAAAATCTGATGGTTTCCCTACTTATCATATGGCAGTTGTAGTAGATGATCATTTAATGAAAATAACTCATATAGTAAGAGGGGAAGAATGGCTTCCATCTACTCCAAAACATGTATATCTTTATGAAGTATTTGGTTGGGAAAAACCTGTATATGTTCATTTGCCAACAGTATTAAATAAGGAAAGAAAAAAGTTGAGCAAGAGACATGGAGATGTTTCTGTTGATGATTTTAAAGCAAAAGGATATTTGCCTGAAGGATTAATCAATTATTTGGCCTTAGTAGGATGGAGTCCTGAAGACAATGAGGAAATACTTTCAATGGAAGAACTTATTGAAAAATTTACTTTTGAAAGGGTCTCAAAGGCAGGAGGAATTTTTGATAATGATAAATTAGATTGGGTCAATGGTCATTATATAAGAAATGCATCCGTAGAAGAAATTACAGATATGGCTATTCCATATTTAAAAGCAGCTGGCTTAATAGATGATGAATTTGTAGTTAATAATTATGAATGGTTAACAATCTTAATAGACAGTGTGAAAGAAGGACTTTCTACTATAAAAGAAACTGTTGAGAAAGTAAAATTTATATTTGATAATAATGTAGAAATAGTAGAAGAAGATGCTTTGGAAACACTTAAGACAGAAGGACTTAAAGATATATTAGCAGCTATTAAAGAAGAACTTAATGGTGTAGAATCTATAGATTTAGATTATGCAAAAGGTTTTATGAAGCTTGTTCAAAAAAGATCTGGAGTAAAAGGAAAGAATTTATTTATGCCAACTAGGACCATTTTAACAGGAAGTGTACATGGACCTGATTTAGTATCAGTTATTTATTTATTAGGTAAACAAAACATACTTGATAGAATAGAATATGTAGAAAAGGAATATTTAAATATATAGTATTGTAAATCAATCTGATTTATTGTATTATATAGGATAATATATTAAAAGTAGAGATAAGGAGAGTAAGTTTTATAGGCTTTAAGAGAGGAACTTTCAAGGCTGAAAGAAGTTCTAAGATTATATAAAACGGAAATGCACCTTTGAATTATTGCCTGAAAAGAGTAAGGTAAATCGACTAACGTACGTTATAGGTATCGAGTGGGCTATGCCTATTAGAGTGGAACCGCGATATAAATCGTCTCTATATTTTAGAGACGATTTTTGTTTGTTAAAAGCAAATAAGAAGGGGATGGGGATATGAAATTATATAATACTTTAAGTAGAAAAAAGGAAGAGTTTAAACCTATAAAAGAAGGTCTAGTAACAATGTATAATTGCGGACCTACTGTTTATGATTATATTCACGTAGGGAATGCAAGACCTTTAGTTATCTTTGATACATTAAGAAGATTCTTTATCTACAAAGGATATGATGTAAAATTTACAGTAAACTTTACAGATATTGACGATAAGATAATCAATAAGGCTAATGCTGAAAACACTAATTTAACTACTATAACAGAAAGATATATTGAAGCTTTTATGGAGGATGCAGAAGGTTTAAACCTATATGACTATGAAACTATTAACCCTAGAGCTACAAATTATATAGATCAAATGATAGTGTTCATTCAGGGGTTAATTGAAAAAGGAGCAGCTTATAATGTGGATGGTAATGTTTATTTTAACATAGACAGTGCTAAGGATTATGGAAAACTTTCAAAAAAGAATATAGATGATTTAATCAGTGGTTCAAGAGTGGAGATCAGTGAAGAAAAAAACAATCCTATAGATTTTTCTCTTTGGAAAAAGGCTAAAGAAGGAGAGCCTTCTTGGGATAGTCCTTGGGGTGCTGGTAGACCAGGTTGGCATATAGAGTGCTCTGTAATGGCAAGAGCTTTATTTGGAGACACTATTGATATCCATTCAGGTGGTGAAGACTTACAATTCCCACACCATGAAAATGAAATAGCCCAGTCAGAAACTTTAACAGGAAAGCCATTTGCAAACTATTGGTTGCATAATGGTATGATTACCATTGACAATAAAAAGATGA
>CAZRYA010000246.1:2424-2717 GCA_964604235.1 uncultured Tissierellaceae bacterium
TTACACTAAAAGATATTGCAAAAGATTATGATTTAGAGGCAGTAAGATTTTTTCTACTATCTGCTCACTACAGAACCCCAATAAACTTTAGTAGGGAAGTAATGGATCATAATGTAAATGGACTAGAAAGACTATATAATAGTAAGAAAAGTTTAGAGTTTTTAATAAGCAAAACTGAAAGCAGGAATTTATCGGAAGCAGATAAAGACATATTTGAAGTATTAGAAAAATATAAAAGTGAATTTATCAGTGGTATGGAAGACGATTTAAATACTGCTGATGCTATAGCATCC
>CAZRYA010000247.1:0-2714 GCA_964604235.1 uncultured Tissierellaceae bacterium
CATAACCTGTAACCCTGCCCTTTAAAGGTTTTTTATTTAATTTACCTGCATATAC
Organism: uncultured Tissierellaceae bacterium; assembly: GCA_964604235.1. Lineage (GTDB taxonomy): Bacteria > Bacillota > Clostridia > Tissierellales > Tissierellaceae > CAZRYA01. The sequence goes on from CAZRYA010000247.1 coordinate 56, forward strand.
AATACCTATTCCATCAGCAGTTACCATGTCCCCCCTATTAAGGAGGTCCACATATTCTTTTTCTTCCCTTGCCTTCATCACTATTTCGGGATTAGGAGTATAGATAGCCCTTAGCCTATCACCTTCCAAATAGGCTTCTATATTCCTACAAGCCTGTTCAAAATCTATATTGTCTATCTCCACTCCAAAAATACTTATACTATCCACTTAATCACCTTTTCTAAGTAATTCTAAGGCTAAATCTACATTTTCCCTTGCCTTAGATTTTAGATTTTTATCTTGCTTATCTAAATTTGAGAGTAAATCCTCCCTATTTTCTATAACATAATCTATATTTTCTATTAAGTCCCTATGGTCTAACTTATGAACATCTACTATATTTTCTATAGATAGTGACTCTAGGATTCCATCAATCTTTGGATCATAAGATATCCCTACCATAGGTACTTTTTGAGTTGCTGCATAAATTAAAGAGTGGAGTCTCATTGCAACCATAATATCCATCTTGGATATTATTCCCATGACATCTTCTACTGAGTAATTTTCCTTTACTACAAAAACCCTAGACTTATCCAAGTCTTCTTGTATTTCAAAAGCTATGTCTAAATCATCTGGATAATGCATAGGAATAAGCAAAACATTGTAATCATATTCCTCTAAGATATGATTAATAGTCCTTACCATATTGCCAACAATATCCTTACCTGCCTTCCACTCTCTTATAGATATACCCACTATTTTTTTACTAGTATCAACTTCTTCTATGGAAAATATCTCCTCTATCCTTAGTTCAGGGCTAGCATCTAGTGTATAAACAGGATCTGCAGTTACATGTATATTTTTATTTCCAACCCCCAAGGACTTTACAAAATCCATAGATACATCATCTCTAAGGGTTATAAGGTCCACCCTATTTAATATGGACCTAGTTAAAATCCTATTTAAAAGTTTATTTATAGGCCCTACCCCATTGGCATATATCATAACTGGTCTTTTATTTAACTTAGCCAACTTCATAATAGCCAAATAATAAAGTATAGACCTTGTACTTGTTATGTCTTGTAATAATGAACCTCCACCTGAAATCAAAAGGTCTGTTTCTTTTATGGCCTTTCTGACTTCTCCAAAATTAAATCTGTCCAAGGCATTAACTCCATACATTTCTTCTGTCTTTAAAGGATTTTTGGAAAGTACATTTATATTTAAATTTTCTTCTCTACTTTTGAGTTCCTTTACTATTGCCTTTAAAATAGCATCATCGCCACTATTGTCAAATCCATAGTATCCAGAAATCAGTATGTTTTTACTTTTACCCATTTAAATTCTCCTTTTTAAATAGTAGCTTCCTCTCTCTGTATTTTAGAAAGTGTGAAAATAAAAGATACTAGTATCCAGAACGTTAAAATTATTTTAGGCATGTAGAATACATTTTCTACAATTCCCTGTGTTAGAAGAGCACCTATTCCAGCTATTAATCCTGCTGCCATAGTTCTCATATATGAATCTCCTGACTTTATTAAGTCTATATAAGCATACTTAAATAACACTACAAAAAATGCTAGAAATACTGAAAAACCTATAATTCCAGTTTCTGCTAAGATTTGTAAATAGGTGTTATGAGCATGAGATACTGACATAGTCCTTATATAGGTCACATAAGTTTCTTTAAAAGGCAGATAACCAAAACCTACCCCTATCATCTTATGGTCTCTTATTATTTGAGATGTAATTTCCCATATTTTAAACCTATAGGCATTGGATGAATCCTTGAAGTTAGTAATACTCAGTATCCTGTTCATTATACTCTCTGGCAATAAGTAAACTCCTCCTATGGAAATAGGAATTAAACTTAAAAGTAGCCTCTTTTCAACTAGAACTATAAATATTAAAGCTGACATGGCAAATCCTATCCACCCGCCTCTTGACATGGTTAAGACCAAAGCCAAACTCATTATTAAACTAGTTCCCAAAAATATCAATTTTTTTAATAATTTTTTACTATGCCAAAATAGGCCAACTGATATGGGGATTATCATTATTAAATACTCTGCAAAAATATTTGGATTTCCAAATACTGAGTATACTCTTGCCTTCATATCTGGATTATTTGCAACATCTACCCAGGCCCTATCTATTTCTACTCCAACAACATATTGATATAGCCCATATAGGGCTACTAGACTTGCTGCAAATACTAAAAATGTAGCAATTACATTAAATTGATTCTTATTTTCAACCGAATTTACCATTACAAGTAAAAATCCTATTCCACTTACATGGATTGCAAAGTCTCTAAAACTTCCTGATAGATTTCTAGATGTAAGAGTAGAAAATACTATTAGTATGGCAAATAAAACCCATATTAGATCCATTGGCATCTTATTTAACTTCTTATCCTTTTTAAATAAAAGGTTAAATACCAATACTCCTACTAAAAATATCATATACAGTATGTTTAATGTATCTGGTAATATTGGCATAGCAACTACTCCACCTATTAAGCCTAGCCTAATATCATAAAATACAGCTATTAATCCAACAAATCCAACTAAGCCTAATAGGAATAACTTAGGACTCAGCCTACCATAAAGAAGGGCAAAACCTATAGCCATTAAGACTATTAACACATCAGTTTTTTTAGCTTTTATACGACCTACCA
>CAZRYA010000248.1:0-1879 GCA_964604235.1 uncultured Tissierellaceae bacterium
GCCATCATGGATTACTTCAAATCAAATAGAGGCTGCAAGACGTGCGATGACTAGATATATAAAAAGAGGCGGTAATGTTTGGATTAAAGTATTTCCAGACAAGCCAGTAACTGCAAAACCTGCTGAAACTCGTATGGGTTCTGGTAAAGGAGCTCCTGAGTATTGGGTAGCAGTTGTTAAACCAGGTAGAATAATGTTTGAAATGGGTGGAGTTCCAGAAGAAGCAGCTAGAGAAGCAATGAGACTTGCAGCTCACAAATTACCTATAAAAACTAAGTTTGTAATAAGAGATGAAGGACAAGAAAAGGGTGGTGAAGCTAATGAAAACTAAAGAAATACGCCAATTATCTGAAGTAGAATTAAATAGTAAATTAGCAGATTTAAAAACTGAGTTATTTAATTTAAGATTTCAATTGGCTACAGGACAATTAGATAACCCGCTACGTATAAAAACTGTTAGAAAAGATATAGCTCGTGTTAAAACTATTATTAGAGAACGTGAACTAGGTATAGGAAAGGAGGTTTAATCTTAGATGGAAAGAGGAAATCGTAAATTAAGAGTAGGAACTGTTGTAAGCGACAAAATGGATAAGACTATCGTTGTTTCAGTTGAAACTTTTGTAACGCATCCACTATATAAGAAGCAAATGAAAAAAACCACTAAGTTTAAAGCTCATGATGAAAATAATGAGTGTGGTATCGGTGATGTGGTTAAAATAATGGAAACTAGACCATTAAGCAAAGATAAAAACTGGAGATTAGTAAACATAGTTAAAAAGGCTAAGTAGTCCTTTTATTCTAGAAGGGAGGTATTCACATGATTCAGGTGGAAAGTCGTATGAGAATCGCCGACAACTCTGGAGCTAAAGAGGTTTTAGTTATAAGAGTTTTAGGTGGTACGAATAAGAGATATGCCGAAGTTGGAGATATTGTAGTTTGTACTGTAAAATCTGCAACACCTGGTGGAGTTGTTCACAAAGGTGAGGTAGTTAAGGCAGTAGTAGTAAGAACTAAACATGGTGTTAGAAGAAATGACGGATCTTATATAAAATTTGATGATAATGCAGCAGTTATTATAAAAGAAGATAAGAGTCCTATGGGAACTCGTATATTTGGACCGGTTACTAGAGAATTAAGACAAGGAAACTTTATGAAAATAATATCCTTAGCACCAGAAGTACTATAGGAGGAGGTGTAGAGCATGAGAATTAAGAGCGGAGATAAGGTTGTAGTTATCTCGGGAAAAGACAAGGGTAAACAAGGTACAATACTAAAAGCTTTTCCTAGTGAAAATAGAGTGATTGTTGAAAACGTTAACATGCTTACAAAACATAAAAAAGCACAAGGACCAACATCACCAGGCGGAATAATTAAAATGGAAGGTCCAATAAACGCTTCTAAAGTTATGTACTACTGTGAAAAAGATAAAATGGGAGTAAGAGTAGGATATAATGTATTAGCAGATGGATCAAAAGTTAGAGTTTGTAAGAAGTGTGGAGAAGTATTAGATAAATAGTAATTGAGGAAGGAGGTATAATAATGGCTTCAAGATTAAAAGACAAATACCAAAACGAAGTTGTGGATGCCTTAATGGAAAAATTTCAATATAAAAGTGTTATGGAAGTGCCAAAACTTGAAAAGGTAGTTATAAATATGGGTATAGGAGCAGCTAAAGAAAACCCTAAGGTTTTAGAAGCAGCCCTACAAGAACTTGAAATAATAGCTGGTCAAAAACCATTAGTTACAAAAGCGAAAAAATCAATTGCTAACTTTAAGTTAAGAGAAGATATGAAAGTTGGAACTAAGGTTACTCTTAGGGGAGACAGAATGTACCAGTTTTTAGATAAATTTATGAATATAGCATTACCTAGAGTTAGAG
>CAZRYA010000248.1:1889-2708 GCA_964604235.1 uncultured Tissierellaceae bacterium
TATGCTTTAGGAATTAAAGAGCAATTAATATTCCCTGAAATCGAATATGATAAAGTAGACCAAATAAGAGGAATGGACATAGTTGTTGTAACTTCAGCTAATACAGATGAAGAAGCTAAAGCATTCTTAACGCTTATGGGTATGCCCTTTAAAAAGTAAAGAAGGAGGGAAACGATTTGGCAAAAAAATCAATGGTTGCTAAGCAACAAAGAAAACAAAAATTCAGTACTAGAGAATATAATAGATGTAAAATATGTGGAAGACCTCATGCATATATAAGAAAATATGGTGTTTGCCGTATTTGTTTTAGAGAATTAGCACATAAGGGACAAATTCCTGGTGTTAGAAAAGCAAGTTGGTAATAGAGAGTTTAAGAAAGGAGGTAGCTTAGTATGATGACAGACCCAATAGCAGACATGTTAACGAGAATTAGAAATGGTAATAATGCTAAACACAATTCTGTTGATATTCCTGCATCTAATATAAAGAAAGATTTAGCAGAAATCCTATTAGAAGAAGGTTTTATAAAAGGATATGATGTTTTAGATGATGCTAAACAAGGAATTATAAGAGTAGATTTAAAATATGGACCAAACAATGAAAAAGTTATGTCAGGAATAAAGCGTATTTCAAAACCGGGACTTAGAGTTTATGTTAAGTCAGATGAAATCCCTAGAGTTTTAGGTGGTTTAGGAATAGCTATAGTTTCTACTTCAAGTGGAATTATGACTGATAAAGTAGCTAGAAAAGAAGGTATAGGTGGAGAAGTTATTTGTTACGTATGGTAATAACTAAAAGATTTTATAACGAGGAGGTGCA
>CAZRYA010000249.1:0-2314 GCA_964604235.1 uncultured Tissierellaceae bacterium
AAAAAACTTCTATTTCACACTTAGGGCTAAATGTGAAATAGGAGTTTTTTATGTTATTTAAAAAATTAATTATTACCTTGTCTTATAAGCATTTTCTCCTGCAATTCTACCAAATACTATAATATCTGCAATTGCATTACTACCAAGCCTGTTAGTTCCATGAATGCCACCAGTAACTTCTCCAGCTGCATATAAACCAGGAATAACATTTCCTTTAGTATTAATTACTTGGGCATTTGTATTTATTTTAATACCACCCATAGTATGGTGAACGGCTGGAGCTGCTTTTAGGATATAGTAAGGTGCATTTTCTATTTTAAATGTAAGTTTACGCTTATTAAATTCAGGATCTTCTCCTTTTTCTACATAAGAATTGTATGTATCAACTGTTTTTAGCATTTCATCAGCATCTATATCAAAAAACTTAGCGGCTTCTTCTATAGTATCAGCCTTAACTAAGAGGTCATTTTTATAAAGGTAGTCAAGCTCTGGACCATGATTTTCTGCTAGATGACTTTCATCAAAGCCTTTTTGGTCCAGTAGTTCATAACAAACATGGCCAGTTTGGGCCTTAATAGCCATAGACATTACATCACGTCTACTCATTTCTTCCACAAATCTCTGACCTTCTTTATTTACTATAATAGTATGACCATAAAGTCTTGCATCATCATAGTATAGTAGGGTACCAGTTAATGGGTCGCATATTGGATAAGTTTGGATATGTTCCATGCCAACAAGTTCTGCTCCAACATTTTCTGCCATGATTATACCATCACCAGTAATTCCAGGTCCATTGGTTGAAAGAATAGTCTCATCTATTTCAGGATTGTACTTAAGCCTCATATCCAGGTTAGAACCAAAACCACCAGAAGCTATTACTACTCCATTTGTAGCATTAAAAGTATAGTTGGCTTATCAGAAATAGCCTTAACTCCAACTACCTCGTCTCCATCTTGTATTAATTCAGTAGCCCTAGTATTAAGAAGTAATGGAATTTCTAAAGCTTCTGCCTTGGCAACTAATTTATTGATAATTTCTTTACCACTGGCTCCTTTAGGAACTAGAGATCTCATTACTGAATGTCCTCCAAATTGCATAAGTTCATCTTCCCAAACAACGCCAACATCATCCCTTAACCATTCAGCTCCTGCCAGAGAATTTTCTGCAATAACCCTAATAAGTTCAGGATCATTTATATTATCACCACCAGCTAGAGTATCTTCAACGTGTAGGTCAAGGCTATCTTCAATACCATCTCTTTTTTGTATCCAGTTATTGGCAACAGCGATTTCAGCACCAGATATAAGTGTGTTTCCACCAGCTAGGGGCATTTTTTCTAAAACTACAACATTGGCACCAGCTTCCTTAGCCGTAATAGCAGCAGAAAGACCTGCTCCACCACCACCAATAACAACTACATCATATGTTTCCTCTATGTTTTCAAGGCTTGTTTTATCATTTTTAGCATCTACTTGTTTCAGCATGGAAGGATCTGCTTGGGCATTTTTAAGTGCATTATTTATAGCCTCTAAAAAACCATTAGAAGTCATAGTACAACCAGATACTGTATCTACGTCTAAAGAGTTAGAAGCTATAATTGCTTCAGTTAAAGTCTCCATAGCCTTATCGAAACCTGGAGTTTCATTATGGCTTAAAGGCTTAATAGCAGTAATGCTATCATTTGTAATAGTAAGCTCTACTTCTAAATATCCCCCTTTACCAGTTCCAATTCCCTTATATGTACCATCTTTTATTTTACTTTCTGAAGCTTGAGGTGTTTCAGTCTTATTAGCACAGCCAACGAAAGTAACCATTAAGGCTAAGCTAAGTAAGATTAATAACATTTTTTTAGTTTTCATTTTTTATTCCTCCTAAAGTACTTGTTATTGATAATAATATATCAAAACCATGTTAAAGTATTTATAAAATCAAGTATAAAATTTATACTTTAAAGTATAGGAATATAAATATAGTTTTTAGGAGGTTTAAAATGTCTTTAAGGCTTAAGCTAATATTGGCATTTTTTCTATCTATACTAATAACTTTTTTGCCACTACTTTATTTAATGCAAACTCAAGTTAAGAGCCAGCACAATGACCAAATAAATAAGGAGGTTTTAACCCTAGTAGATTCTAAGTCTAAAGAGGTTGGAGCCTGGTTAAATGAAAGGATTAGTGAAATAAAAATTTTACTTAGTATGGACATATTTAATGAAGAGAAAGATGACACTTTTATAGATTTAATTTCAAAAATAAACTCTGACCCAAATGTAGAGCATAGGTTTGCAGTAGGGGGAAGGGATGGGATAGAT
>CAZRYA010000249.1:2324-2698 GCA_964604235.1 uncultured Tissierellaceae bacterium
TGATCCGGTCACATCTAGGGCTGACAATAAGTCTATATTTTTAATATCCCATGGGATAGATCAAGATGGAAAGAGGATTGGATTTATAAATGGGGCAGTTGATTTAGATAAAATATCAAGTGTTGTGGAAGATATGGATGTTTATCAGGGATTTTCATGGATAATGAATGTAGACTTAAATATATATACAACTAGTAAAGAGGATTTAATAGATAACTATATAGGCCATGGTTGCTTGGAAAATATATCAAAAGCTTTCTACAGTAAGGGAGAGGGATTTATAAATATAAGTAATCCTAAGGGAAATCAGAGTAGGGTTTTTTACACTTCAGTTCCCCATGTAGAAAATTGGATTTTTGTACAATAATAGATGA
>CAZRYA010000250.1:0-2660 GCA_964604235.1 uncultured Tissierellaceae bacterium
TGGCCGTGATGGTGACTACAGTAATTGTATTTTACTTTATAGTCCTGGGGATATTGTAAAACAAAAATTACTAATAGAAAGTAACCCATCTAGCCCTGAAAGACAGAAGCTTATGTATGAAAATCTCCAATACCTAATTGACTACTGCCATACTAATGACTGTTTAAGACATGAAATACTAAAATACTTTGGAGAAGTTCCTCCAGAAGAAAAGTGTAACAAGTGTGGCAACTGTTTAGATGAATCAGAAATGGTAGACATTAGCCTTGAGGCACAAAAAATTCTATCTTGTATCTATAGGGTCAATGAGGCTTTTGGTATTTCTACTGTTATTCAAGTCCTTAGGGGATCAAAAAACAAAAAAATTTTAAACTCCAACTTAGACTCAGTGTCTACCTATAACATTATGAATGAATACAGGGAAGATACTATAAGAGAAATTATAATGACCCTTATATCAAGGGGCTATATCTATCAGACTATGGATAAGTTTCCAATACTAAAACTAACTAAGGAAGCTGGCCCAGTCTTAAGAGGAGAAGAAAAAATTTACCATAAAAAAGACTTATTAAATATGAAAAAATATGAACTCCAATACAAGAATGATTTTGACTATGATCCTAACTTAATGGATAAGCTTAAATCTCTTAGAAATTCATTGGCTCGTGAAAAATCCATGCCAAGTTTTATGATTTTTCAAGATGCCAGCTTGAGAGAAATGAGCTACTTTATGCCTACTAGTAAAGAAGAATTTTTAAAGATAAAAGGTGTCGGCTTTAGAAAATATGAATCCTATGGCCAAATTTTCATAGGCGAAATCCAGAATTATATGTCAGAAAACAAGCTAGAAAAAACCCTTGTTAAGGAAAAAAAACTCTCTGAAAACCTTCAGGATAGGTATATCCTCACCCATGAAGAGTATTTAAAGGGTCTATCCCTAAGTGAAATAGCTGAGAGTAGAGGTTTTACCCAGTCTACAATAGTTGAACATCTTAGAAAGGTAGAAGAAATGGGCAAATTAATTGAATGGCAAAGGTTTTTACCCTTAGAAAGTGAAGAGGAGATAATAAAATCCATTTCTAAACTTGGCTTAGAAAGCCTTAAGGCTATAAAAGAAGACCTTGGAGACAACTTCTCTTATGAAGATATTAAAATAACTATCTACAAAAATGAATTTAAATAAAAAAGGAGACCTATAAATTAATTTATAGGTCTCCTTTAAAAATCTAGATATTCATCTTTCCCTATATCAACCCATCTAATAAAATTAGAATAAATTTCCAATTCTCCAATAGATAGCTCTATAACACTATTAGAACTTCCACAGGCTGGATAAACACTAGTATGTCTCTTTAAACTCCTATCCAGATACACCTCTACACCTTCATTTATGGCAAAAGGACAAACTCCACCTACCCTATGGCCTATTAAGTCCTCTACCATATCTATATCTATCATCTTAGATTTTACTCCAAATTCCGCCTTATATTTAGTCCCATTTACCCTTACGCTTCCAGCAACGACAACTAATATGGGCCTATCCTTAACCATAAATGCCAGAGATTTAGCTATCCTGTCTGGTTGACAACCTATTGCCTCTGCTGCTAAATCCACTGTGGCACTAGAAACCTCAAATTCTCTTATCCTATTTTCTATTCCATATTTTTTAAAGTAGTCTCTAACCTTTTCAATTGCCATAATTCTCCTCCTATAAATATGTTTCTACTAGTATATCAAATAATATAATAAAAAATAAAAGTTAATAATAGGATTAAAGAAATTCGAGAAGAAAAGTCTTTAGCCCAAAAAGATGCTGCAGACTTGTTAGGCCTATCTAGGCAAACCATGACTGCAATTGAAAACATGAAATATAACCCTAGTTTAGAACTTACACTTAAAATAGCCAGACTTTTTCATATGCCAGTAGAAGAAATTTTTGAACTTGTAGAGGAGGATTAATTATGAATATTTTATTTGAAAAGATTTCTGGTCTTACGTTTTTACTAATTGCAATTTATGTTGTAATATCTATGGGAATATTTTTAGAAACCCTTTTAAAAGTCTATAAAAATCAATTTGACTAATTAGAAAAGAAATCTATTGTGGACAGCTTAGCAATTAGTTTAGTTGTAGTCTTTATATTTTTTATAGTCCAAAGCCTAGTAGCTAGCCAATATCAAAGTAGATTTGGATCAAATTTCCCATCTATAGTGTCATCTGGACTCAAATTTGAATCCAACCCCATCCACATGGAAAGTTTTATCTTCTTACTGGTGATATTTACAATAATATATAATTTTACAAAACATAAGTATGGATTGAATACTAGTTCCTGGAGAAATCTAAGTTTAATTTCAGCTTTAGCACTGGCTAGCTTGCTACTTACACTTACCATTCATTCTTTTAACATTGGAATTGTAAAACCTGCCACTAGCCCCATCACAAGCACAGACTGGGAAGGCTTAGATATTGGAAAACTTCTTCTAGGAGTTTGCTTCATAGGATACTTTATAGCCAAATCCATAAAAGATAAAAATAAACTCTATCTAATTCCATCTTTTATAATCTATATTTCACTTATATATGGAGGCTCCTTAGTCAACCTATATAGGTTCTTCCCAAGTGAAGTAAAAAATATTTTAAATATAGGCTTATTCTTA
>CAZRYA010000251.1:0-2660 GCA_964604235.1 uncultured Tissierellaceae bacterium
AAAGGGCTCATCTAGGAGAAGGAGTTTAGGTTTTACAATTAAGGCCCTACCTAAAGCTACCCTTTGCTGCTCTCCTCCTGATAGCTTGGTTACTGGCTTTTCTCCATAGGATTCTAGGTTTAAAAGTTTAAGCATTTTTTCTCCTTCTTCTAGGGCCCTAGCCTTTTTATAATGCCTAAACTTCAAACCGTATATTATATTTTCCATAACTGTCTTATGGGGGAAGAGTCCATAGGATTGGAATACCGTAGCCACCTCTCTGCTTTCAGCTGGTAAAGATTCTATCCTCTGGCCATCTAAGTCAATCTGCCCCCTGTCTATATCTACAAAGCCTCCTATTGATTGAAGTATGGTAGTTTTACCACAGCCTGAAGGCCCCAGTATAGATATAATCTCACCTTCCCCTACTGAAAAAGAAATGTTACTTAACACTTCAATATTATTGTAGCCTTTACTTATATTTTTAACTTCTAGAAACATATTATTTACCCCTATTAAATATTTTATTAGCTATTAGGCTTACTGCCAGACAAATTAAAATTATAAGGCAGGATAAAACCGATGCTATTTTGTATTTACCACTTGATACTAGGTCAAATAAAACTAAGGTTGCAAGCTTCCTACTTGGATAAACTAAAAATATTATTGATCCTATTGTGGTCATTGAACTTATGAAAGTATTTGTAAAAGATAAGAAAATACCTGGCCCAGCCATTGGAAAAACTATGTCTTTTAAAATATTCATATTGTGACCACCTAGGTCTCTTGCAGAATTTACTACATGGTCTTCTATTTGTACCATACTGGTCTGGATAGACCTTATAGACATGGGTAGTTGCCTAAATATTAGGTTTAATATGACTATTAAGGCAGTCCCTGTCAACTTCAAGGGATAGTCATTAAAAGCAAATATATAGCCCAATCCAAAAAAAGTTCCAGGGACTATATAGGGCATATTAGATAGGAAATCTAAAATTTTCATATAGCCTATATTCCTCATATAGGAGTAATAGGATAAAAGTAAGCCTATTAAGCTTGAAAATACACCTGCTATTATCGAATAAACTATGCTCCTTAAAAAACTAGATTTCACATAGGGTATTGTCTCCCAAATATTTTCTAGAGTAAAGTAAATCTCACCCCTATACTTATCTGTAAAGGCCGAGGCAAATATGGCTGTATATTGGATTATAACCCATACTATAAAAAATCCTCCCAATAAGATTATAGGATAATAGAGTCCCCTCTTTTCCAGTTTTACTTGGATATCTTTTAGATTTTTACTGTTGTTATTTTGTTTCTTTAAAAAATAACTGTATACGATAAATACCAATAGGGATGGGATAAAGAGTACTACCGAAATCGCTGATGCCCTTGGTGAATTCCCCTTGGCTATAATTGATAAGTATGCTTCTGTTGCCAAAGTATTAAAGGCACCACCTATTATCATAGGGCTTGAAAAATCTGCCATAGACTTTATAAAGCTAAGTAAAAAACACACTAGTATTGCTGGCCTCATAAGAGGTATTACTATATCTATAAGCACATTTGTAGTTTTCGCCCCTAGTGACTTGGCGGACTGTATCATAGTTTTATCAAAAGACTCTAGGTAGCCCATTAATAAAACCCCATTTACAGATGTATAACCTAGGGTCTGAACTGAAACTATTCCCCATAAGCCATAGGGATTTATGGATAGTTTTAAAAGGTCCTTGGTTATAAAACCATTTCTTCCAAATAACTCTATATAGGTTAATGACCCTATAAAGGGTGGTGATACCATAGTCAGTAAGAGTATAAACATTATTACTCTTTGCCTTTTACCGTCAACAAAAAAACTTAAAAGGCTTATGGCAAGGGCAAATAAGCTGGATAGCAAGGCTGTTAGTGTGGCCGATATTAAGGAATTCCTAAGTAAGTAGGCTTCTGAACTCAAAAATTTAAATTCAGCTAGGCTAAACTTCCCATCTACATAAAGTGCCTTGGTGAAAACACATATAAAAGGGTATAGGACAAAGACTATAACCATAGCCACAATAAAAATTTTTAATATTATATCAACCATATCTAAAGTCTTCTTCCTAGTACCCATAAATTCACCTATTTTACTTTCCCTTAGTTAAGTCTTCCCACTTGGTTAAAATCTCTTCTCTCATTGAACCAAAAGTTGAAATATCTTGGTCTATTAGTTTATCTTTAGGTAGGCCTAAATCATATCCCTGTATTCCATCTTTAATCATTTGAGCACTATCTTTTCCATCTAGTTCTGCCAATTTATTTTGGTTTTCATCTCTTAGCATAAAGTCAATAAAGGCCTTTGCAATTTCAGAACCATCTCCGCCTTTAAAAATAGCTACTCCCTCTGGAACCCACGGTATACCATCTTCTGGATATATTACCCTTAGATTTTCCTTTTCTGCTACATCAAATGACCCCTTATCAGCTGGGATAATTCCTATTGCAAATTCACCTGCAACTACTTTCTCCTCAGGGTCTTTTCCACGTTTGCCATAAAAGGGTATATTGTCATTTAATTTACTTAAATATTCCCATCCCTCTTCTTCCCCCATCATATCTAAAATGCCCTTTACTGCACCATAATTAGTACCTGATATGGCAGGATTGGCCATTATTATTTCATCCTTGTACTTAGGATCTGC
>CAZRYA010000252.1:0-2636 GCA_964604235.1 uncultured Tissierellaceae bacterium
ACTCCACTTCCCTTTTAATCTAAACTATAACCCATTTAACTATTCTATTAATTGTAATTTTAATAAAATCTTTGTTAACTGTCAACCACAGTAGACTAGAGTGTTATAAGGAGTTTTCTTCCAAAAATTTTTTAAGCCCTTCAAAAACTTCATCACTTATTACATGCTCTATTCTACAAGCATCTTCTTCAGCTATTTCTTCTGGTACATTTATTACATCCCTAAAAAATCTAGTAAGAACAATATGTTTTTCATAAATTTCTTTTGCTTTCTTATTACCCTTATCAGTTAGGTCAATACTTCCAAATTCATCAACTAAAATATATTCATCTTCTCTCAATTTTCCTATAGCTCGACTTACACTGGCCTTGCTAAAGTCTAACTCTTTAGCTATGTCTATTGACCTAACCTTATCGTTTTTTTTCTTCAAAATTAAAATAGTTTCTAAATACATTTCTCCTGATTCATACATCTTAAGCTACCTCCATTTCACTATCATAATACTAACTAATTTAACTATAAATTAAAAGCTCTCCTAAATTCACTAGGAGTTATTCCATGGACATCTTTAAAAGCTTCTGTAAACTTAGATGGGTTTTTAAATCCACATATCTCTGCTATATCACCTATACTTAAATGGTCTCCTGATAATAATTGCATGGCTATTTTCATAGTCTCTCTCCTAATATACTGATACAAGGGAATATGATATATATTTTTAAACCCTTCCCTTAACTTACTTTCACTCATTTCTGCCAGTTTACACATTTCTTCCACAGGTTGAACGTTTAAAACATCCCTGTCTATGGCTTCTTTTACCTTATATATCTTCTGTTCATTTTCCCAAGTTACATAATTCCTCCTACTTGACCTTCTCTTTGGAATCTTAGGATAATTTATAGCAATTGATGACAATAAATGATTAACCATACCACCATAGGCAAACAAGGATATATCACCATTCCTTATAGCCCACCTTATCTGTTCCATTATCAACATAATATTAGCCGTATTTAAATGGTCACTTTCCCATAAACTACAATCCCTTACATTTATATTAGGTGGATTTACAACACCTTGTAAAACCCTATCTATATAAGTTTGGGTCACCATAACAGATGTAAAACAATAGTGTTCGTGCTTATTAAAAGTCCATGTAAAAGGCTTTTTAGGGTTTACTACTATATCTGTAGTCTTTCTAATATATCTACCCTGCTTACCCTGTTGGGTAATTCCTATATTCCCACTATCTACACATACTATCCACATAGCATCTAATTGACTATCTAGCTTATGAACTATCTTCTCATCTGGCTTAAACCAAATACTTGAAACATATAGACCTTCATTTGGATTCATTTCTACAATCCACCCATTTGACCAATGGGGTGGAAAGTAATAAATTTTACCCTCTCCATAGTCTTTTTTGTCCAAATTATAACTAGTAACTAAATTATGCCAAGCTAAACTTTTAGTCTCTTCCATAATATCACCTTATTTCCTTATTATCCACTAATCCATTTTGAGTAAGTTCTAACCCATTATATTCCTATGTATAAGCCTATATTTATCCTAAGACTATTGACCTAGCTCTTATTCAAAGCTATTTTTAGCCAAAGTCTTACTTCCATACCTTTAAAGCACCCTCTTTCTAATATTAACACTATCACTGGGAAATGCTATTATTTTTTGAGTTAGCTAAGGCTTACTCTGTTATATCAAAAATAGTATATAGGCGCCTATATTATTTTAGTTCTTAATCAAAATACATTAAAAAAGGAGAATTACCTATGAAAAAATTTGTTAAGCTATCACTTATCTTAAGCCTATCCTTATTTGTTTTAGTCGGTTGTTCAAATAAAAATCAGGCTAAAGAAACTAGTAATTCATCTTCAGTGGAAGAAAACACTGAAGAATCAAATACACATATAATTTCTACTGTAATGGGAGATATTGAAGTTCCTAAAAACCCTGAGAGAATTATTGTCAATTGGTATATTGGTGATGTATTCACTCTTGATTTAAATGTTGTTGGCATCATGCTTGTGAACAAGAGACTATGCCATTTTTCGAAAAATTTTCTGCTTCTAAAAAAATAGAAAACTGGGAGCCAGAAGAATTAATGTCATTAAATCCAGACTTAATAGTCACTTATTCAGAAGAAGACTTTGAAAGATTTAATAAAATAGCCCCTGTTTTAGTTATACCAGAAGTTGGAATAGATTCCATTGAGAGACTTAAAATTTTAGGTCAAGCTACTGGCAAATCTGCTGAAGCTGAAGCAGCTGTAAAAATTTTTGAAGAGAAGTTAGCTGAATCTAAACTTATTTTAAATGCTGATAAATTTGCTGGGAAAACTTTTAGTATCTTAGAAGATTAGGGAGCTACTGGAGAATGGTCTGGGCTTTACTACGAAACTGGATCCCGTGGTGGTACTTTAGTTTATAAGTATTTAGGCTTAAAATACCCTGATAAATTACAAGAGCTTATAGACTCAACTGGAGAAGGTCGTGGAAGTATTAGCTATGAAGTTGCCCATGAATACTTTGGTGATTACATACTATGGTTTAGGCAAGAAGGAAAAGAATCAGATTATGCCAAAACAGAAATATGGAATAGTATACCTGCTGTAATAA
>CAZRYA010000253.1:0-2628 GCA_964604235.1 uncultured Tissierellaceae bacterium
CAAATATGGTAGTAGGAGTTACAGAAGGATATTCAAAAACTTTAGAAATAGAAGGT
Organism: uncultured Tissierellaceae bacterium; assembly: GCA_964604235.1. Lineage (GTDB taxonomy): Bacteria > Bacillota > Clostridia > Tissierellales > Tissierellaceae > CAZRYA01. Next base: position 57 of record CAZRYA010000253.1, read on the forward strand.
ACAGGATACAGAGCTGCAAAACAAGGAAATAAATTGGTTCTAGGATTAGGATATTCTCATCCAATAGAATTAGAAGATCCAACTGGAATAACAGTTGAAGTACCAGCTCAAAACAAAATCATTGTATCTGGAACTAATAAACAACAAGTAGGAAACTACGCTGCTGTTATAAGAGACTTCAGAAAACCTGAGCCTTATAAAGGAAAAGGTGTTAGATATTCTGATGAAGTTGTTAGACGTAAAGTTGGTAAAACTGGTAAGTAGAGGGGAGTGAAAAAAGTTGATAAAACAAATTGATAGAAATGAAAATAGAAAAAAGAGACATAGAAGAGTTAGAAAGAATATCAGTGGAACTTCCTCTAAACCAAGATTAAACGTTTATAGAAGTGGAAACCATATCTATGCTCAAATAATCGATGATGTTGAATCTAGAACTTTAGTATCAGCTTCTACTTTAGAAAAAGGTCACGGACTTGAATCAACTAAAAATAAAGAAGCTGCAAAGTATGTAGGTACTTCAATTGCTAAAAAAGCTTTAGAAAATAATATCGAAGAAGTTGTTTTTGATAGAAGTGGATATATATACCATGGAAGAATAAAAGAACTTGCAGAAGCTGCTAGAGAAGCAGGACTGAAATTCTAGAAGAGGAGGGAAATAATGAAACAATCATTTAAAGGCTCTAAAGAAAGTGAATTCCAAGAAAGAGTTGTTAGTATAAATCGTGTTACTAAGGTTGTTAAAGGTGGTAGAAACTTTAGATTTAGTGCACTTGTTGTAGTTGGAGATGAGAATGGTCATGTAGGTGTTGGAATGGGTAAAGCGTTAGAAGTTCCAGAAGCTATTAGAAAAGCTGTTCAAGATGCTAGAAAAAACATGATTTCTGTTCCGCTTGTAGGCACAACAATACCACATGAAGTAATCGGAGAGTTTGGCGCAGGAAGAGTTTTATTAAAACCATCTAAAGAAGGTACGGGAGTTATTGCATCAGGAGCAGTACGTGCGGTATGTGAGTTAGCTGGTATAAGAGACATTAGAACTAAGCGTCTAGGAACAAGTAATCCAAGAAACGTAGTAAATGCTACTATTCAAGGATTAGCCTCACTTAAAAAAGCAGAAGATGTTGCTAAATTAAGAGGTAAAACTGTAGGGGAATTTAGAATGACTATGGTCAAAATTAAACTGGTAAAAAGCCCAATAGGTAAGCCAGAAACCCATAAAAGAACTGTAAAGGCTCTTGGATTAAGAAAAATAGGCCAAGTAGTTGAAAAGAATGATACCCCTCAAATAAGAGGAATGATACATCAAATAAACTACATGGTTGAAATAGTAGACTAAGCAAAAAAGGAGGTGCACCTATGAAATTATATGATTTAAAACCAAATGCAGGTGGTGGAAGTAAATCAAGAAAGAGATTAGGTAGAGGTATCGGATCAGGACTTGGAAAAACTTCAGGTAAGGGTCATAAAGGACAAAATGCCAGATCTGGCGGAGGAGTTAGACCAGGATTTGAAGGTGGTCAAATGCCTTTATTCAGAAGACTACCGAAACGTGGATTTACAAATGTATTTGCTAAAGAATTTGCAACTATAAATATAGAAGATTTAAATAGATTTGAGAACGGTACGGTTATATCACCAGAAGTACTTTTTGAATCAGGATTAGTTAAAAGAGGAAAAGCTGTAGACGGAGTTAAAATCTTGGGTAATGGAGAACTTAATGTTAAGTTAACTGTTCAAGCACAAAAATTCACTAAGACAGCTATTGAGAAAATTGAATCAGCAGGTGGAAAGGTTGAGGTGATATAAATGCTATCAACCTTAAAGAACGCTTGGAAGATACCAGAGCTGAGAAAGAAAATAATATACACATTAATTATGCTTTTTATATATAGAATAGGTTCAAATTTACCAGTACCATATATGAATAAAGATATAATTGCGGGAATATTTCAGTCACAGCAAGGTGGATTATTGGATTTTATAGATATGATGGGTGGAGGTACTTTTAGTAAGTTTAGTATATTTGCTACTAATATTTATCCATACATTACAGCTTCAATTATTATTCAACTTTTAACAATAGCTATTCCAAGATTGGAAGAGATAGCTAAAGAGGGAGAAGAAGGAAGCAAAAAGATGGCTAAGTATACAAAGTATATGGCTATTGTTCTAGCATTTGTTCAAGCTATAGGATTTACTTTAGGGTTATTTAAAGATGCATTGACAGCTGAAAATATTATGCAAAAAGCTATAGTGGTACTAACACTAGTAGCAGGAACTGCATTTTTAATGTGGTTAGGAGATATGATTACAGAAAAAGGTATAGGAAATGGTATTTCATTACTTATATTTGTAGGTATTATATCAAGTCTTCCAAGTAGTGTAATAAGTGCTATAGGACTTATAAAAGTAGGAACTGTAAGCGTTATTAAAGAACTAATATATGTAATTGTATTATTATTTATAATAGCTATGGTTGTAGCATTACAAGAAGGCGAGAGAAGAATTCCTGTTCAATATGCTAAAAGAGTAGTAGGAAGAAAGATGTATGGAGGACAAAGTACACATATAC
>CAZRYA010000254.1:0-2621 GCA_964604235.1 uncultured Tissierellaceae bacterium
ATGTATGATTATTTTAAGACAAAGGGCACTTGTGCCCACAATATGATGAAGGGTACAGCGGCATTCCAAGTAACCATAGACTATACATCAGAAGCAGACTACAAGAAAAAGTATAAACTTATAAATGGAATGTCCCCAGTTTTATATGGAATTTTTGATAATTCCTATTATTTTGAAGGTGGGGTTTGGGACAGACACAATCTTAGGGCTTATATATGGAATAACTGCGATGATGCTAGGTCAGGTTTAGTTCCAGGAACTATGGACTTGGATTTTTCCTATGAAGACTATGCAAGGTATATTCTCAATATAGAGCCAATTTTTATAATAAAAGATGGGCAGGCTATTAACACTGGGAGTAAGCAAGTAAAAGATATATTTGATCCAGAAAACTATAGTCAAGAAGACTTAGACCATATTATGACCATGGTTTTCCCAGATGTTAGGACTAAAAAATATATAGAAGTGAGAATGATGGATTCAGTTCCCTATCCTTATAATATGTCAATAATAGGATTCTTGAAGGGAATATTGTATAATAAGATTAGCCTAGATAAGGCCTATGAATTAATAAAAGATTTTACAGATGAAGATATAATAAGGTCAAAAGAGAGTATTATTCAGGAGGGTCTAAGGGGGACTATAAAGGGAGAACCTATTTTAGACTTTAGTAAGAAGCTATTAGAAATATCTAAAGCAGGCTTGGAAGCAAGTGAACAAGGATATTTATATCCTATGGAAGCTCTAGTAAATAATGAAGTAACCCTGCAAGAAATAAGCAAGAAGAACTCTAAGTACGGATTAGACCAAGCTTTAGAGCCATCCTTGTTAAAAGATATTAAGGAGTGATATTGTGAGTTATAATGAAATAAGTCGTGATTACATTAACCTAATAAAATCAAATCCTGAAGCCTATATAGAGGATTATAGGAAGATACAAGACCAAGTAGGAAATTCAACGGCAATTTATAAAGGTCAACCAGTTCCATTTTTATATAATCCAATGTTTTTTTCCAAAGAAGACCTGGAAAACTTTAGTGATATAGGAGAGGCTATTATTAGAATTGGAAATATAGTTATGGGTGAATACATTAATAACCCTGAATTTAGGAAAAAATTTAAGTATTCAAAAGACCTGGAAGAACTTATTTTAACAGATAGCGGTTATGATATAAACTATCCTATAGGAAGGTTTGATATATTCTATAAGGACAAGGATAATTTTAAGTTTTGTGAACTGAATACTGATGGGTCATCTGCTATGAATGAAGATAACACTCTTGCTAGAATTTTATTAGAATCAAAGGCCTGCAAAGATTTTTCTGATTTCTATGAACTGGAATATTTTGAACTTATAGATTCATGGGTTGAAAAATCTTTAGAAATATATAAGACTTGGAATGGAAAAGATAAGATAGATAAGCCAAATATAGCTATATTGGACTTTATGGAAAGTGCTACATCAGTTGAATTTCAATTATTTAAGGAATCCTTTGAAAGGTCAGGCTATAGGGCCATAATTGCTGACCCTGTTGATTTAGAATTTAGGGATGGAAAGCTATATAGGGGTGATTATAGGATAGATATGGTCTATAGGAGGATTGTTACCTTTGAAGCCATTGAGAGACTGGATGAAATAAAAGATTTTATAGCTGCCTATAAGGCGGGTGCTTTTTGCTCTATCGGATCTTTTAAATCTCAGTTAATCCATAATAAGATAATCTTTAAAATACTACATGATGAAGATAGTTTAAACTTACTAACTAAGGAAGACCAAGACTTTGTAAAAAATCACATACCTTATACAAGAGAATTCATAGGTGGGGATGAGGTCTTTAACCATGTGGTTGAAAATAAGGATAAGTACATTATGAAGCCTCTTGACCTTAATGCCTCTAGGGGGGTTTATGTAGGCCGTGACCTAAGTCAAGAAGAATGGGAAAGTAGACTTAGAGACTCGTTTAATTCAGACTATATATACCAAGAATTTGTTCTACCTTATAGGAGGGAATTTGTTGTAATAGAAGATGATAAAATAGAAGTAGAAGATTTTGGATCAATAATAGGCCTATTTATGTATAAAGAAAGACTTGAGGGACTTTATACTCGAATAGGCAAGGAAAATATAATATCTGGTTTATCAAGCTATTATACTCTTCCAAATGTATTAGCTAAGAAGTCCTAGGCTTTAGTCTAGGATTTCTCTTTCAAAGTATTCTAATATTAAAGAAATCTACATAGTATTAGGAGGAATAAATGAACACTTTTAAAAGAATTTTAAGATATGAAAACACAAACACTAAAAATAGTACATTGGGATTTTTACTAGTTATGATAGTAATGAACGTATTATTTTACTTAATGAATCACTCACCAAATTTTATAAATAATATAGGCCTAACATCTGGAGAATTGTTGTCAGTAGTAGGTATTAACTTTTTACCAATGGGCTTATTCTTATTACTCCACACCTACAATAATTATTATGAAGCCTATTCCTTAACTTCTTCATTTAATATAGTGAAAAGTGATTTTTATGGGTCCCTAGTTTTGGATAATATTCTAATGGTAGGTATTATGTCCCTTGTTCAAGGGATTTTAATAAAGCTAGACCCTATTGT
>CAZRYA010000255.1:0-2610 GCA_964604235.1 uncultured Tissierellaceae bacterium
TATAAAAGGGATGCCTAGTGCTAATGAAGTTAAAAATAAAATTAACACAGTTGAGGAACTAGATGCAATGAAAGAGGTATTATTTGAATATCTCCAAGTATTGTAAATATGTATGTATTAAGTTAGTAAAAGATGTTATAATGTAGGGAATGAATTCTAGTAATACTTTATAAGACAAATTATATTTCTTAAAGGGTTAAGGATTGTTCATTTCCTTGACAATATTAAATAGCTTGATTATAATAACTTAAATACTTAGCCATATTAAAATATAAAGAAAAAAATTAATATATTTTTAGGATAAAGGGAGAGATAGGAATGTCTGAAAAAGATGTATTTTTGACAGAAGAGGGTTTAAAAAATTTAGAGAATGAATTAGATGATTTAAAGGCTGTAAAAAGGAAAGAAATAGCTGAGAGAATAAAAGTGGCTTTAGATTTTGGTGATATAAGTGAGAATTCTGAATATGATCAGGCTAAAAATGAACAGGCCCAGTTAGAAGAGAGAATTGCCAAGCTGGAAGCTATGTTAAGAAATGCTAAATTAATAGATGAAGAAGATATTAGGACTGATATAGTTGGAATTGGATCTAAGGTTTTAGTTAAAGACTTAGAGTTTGATGAAGAGATGGAGTTCATAATAGTGGGTTCTGCAGAAGCCAATCCTTATGAAGGTAAAATTTCTAATGAATCACCAGTAGGTTCATCCTTACTTGGAAATAAATCAGGCGATACAGTTGATGTAAATGTACCAGATGGTATTATAAAATATAAAATATTAAGTATTACTAGATAGGAATGCTAAAGAGGAGGAGTATATATGTCAGGCACAGATTTAGAATTAAATGATATGTTGAAAATGAGAAGGGAAAAGTTAGATAAGCTAATAGAAAAAGGTAAGAATCCTTTCTTAATCGAAAAATATGACTATACTCATCATAGTAAAACTATTAAAGAGAACTTTGAAGAATTAGAGGGCAAGGAAGTATCTGTAGCAGGAAGAGTTATGTCTAGGAGAGGCCATGGAAAAGTAAGCTTTATAGATTTACAAGACGGTGAAGGAAATATTCAGATTTTTGTAAAGCAAGATAATATAGGTGAAGATGAGTACAAGGACTTAAGCTTATTAGATCTAGGAGACATTATAGGAGTTAAGGGAGAGGTTTTTAAAACTCAAGCTGGAGAGGTATCAGTTAGAGCATCTGAGTTAATAATACTAACTAAATCTTTACAAATATTGCCAGAAAAGTTTCATGGGTTAAAAGATCAAGATATTAGGTATAGGCAAAGATATACTGATTTAATAGTAAATCCTGAAGTAAAGGAAACTTTTTTATTGAGGACTAAAATAATAAAGTCCCTAAGGAGTTACTTAGATGATAGAGGTTTCTTAGAAGTTGAGACTCCTATTTTAAGTACAATTGCTGGTGGAGCAAATGCAAGACCTTTCGTTACACACCACAATACATTAGACATAGATATGTATATGAGGATAGCCAATGAACTTTACTTAAAGAGACTTATAGTTGGTGGGTTTGAAAAGGTCTATGAAATAGGGAAGATGTTTAGGAATGAAGGGATGAGTCCAAAACATAATCCAGAGTTTACTAATATAGAACTTTACCAGGCATATGTAGACTATGAGGAAATGATGGAAATAACAGAAAATCTTGTAGCTTATATGGCAGAAGAAGCACTTGGAACTACTAAGATAAATTATCAAGGGCAGGACTTAGACTTAACGCCACCATGGATTAGGATGGATATGGCTGAATGTGTTAAGAAATATACAGGGGTAGATTTTGCTACTATAGATACTGATGAAGAGGCTATAAGTGTTGCTAAAGAAAAAGGCTTAGAAGTAAAACCAGGAATGACTAGAGGGCATATAATTTCTGAAATGTTTGAAGAATTCTGTGAGCAACATTTAATTCAACCGACATTTATAACAGGCCATCCTGTAGAAATTTCTCCACTTGCCAAGAGGAATCCAGAAGATCCAAGGATAACTAATAGGTTTGAAGCTTTTATGAATACTTGGGAAATAGCAAATGCATTTTCAGAGTTAAATGATCCTATAGATCAAAGAGAAAGGTTTGAAGCTCAAGTTGCTCAAAAGGCAGCAGGAGATAGCGAAGCTCATCCAATGGATACGGATTTCATAAATGCTATTGAAGTTGGTTTACCGCCAACAGGTGGACTGGGGATAGGTTTAGATAGGGTTATCATATTATTAACCAATCAACCAAGTATTAGGGACATAATATTATTCCCAACAATGAAGCCTATGGCTGAAAGAAGTGAAGACCTAGAAGGTCAAGAATAAGAGAGAAATAAAAAAGTGTAAAGCCTAATAGCTTTACACTTTTTTATTAAGTAATTTCAGCAAATACCTAAGATAAGTAGATGTGCTTGTAAATTTAATGAATAAAAACAAAATAAAATTAATAAAACCTATTGACGTATGAAAAAAATCGTGTTATAATTATATTTCAGTCGTCAACCAAGCAAGTTCCTAAGGAACTAAGCAATAAAAACTTCAAAAAGTTTTTTAAAAAAGTGTTGACAAACAAATTCAGATTTGTTATACTGAATAAGTTGCTTGAGAGAG
>CAZRYA010000256.1:0-2608 GCA_964604235.1 uncultured Tissierellaceae bacterium
AAAAACTTACCTTTGGGGTACTTTTTTAAGACTTCATCAAAACTATTATATTCATGTACGTCTAGTAGGTGCCAGTAGTCTAAACCGGCCCTCTTTAAGGACTTATCATCAATTGAAAATCCCAATGGGCCTACTAAGTGTAATACGGTTTCCGTCAAAGCACAAGTTCTAGCTATATTCCCTGTATTTTGAGGGATTTCTGGTTCTACCAATACTATATGTATTGCCATAGGCTTACTTCATCTCCTGTTTTAATATAAATTTATTTATTACATGAGCTACTCCATCTTCCTTGTTAGAAAGGGTTATAAAATCAGCTTTTTCTTTTAAACTGTCTGATCCATTTCCCATAGCCACACCTAGGCCAGCAATTTCTATCATAGTAGAATCATTTTCTCCATCTCCAATGGCTATCATCTCACTAGGGTCAATATTTAATATTTTTCCTAGTTCAATCAATGCATGTCCCTTTGATACATCTTTACTTGTAGCTTCTATATTATTTTCCCATGAACTAGATACTGTTATATTAGACTTTCTATCTAATATTTCCCTGAATCTTTCTAGTTTGTTTTGGTCATTATCAATAAATAAAAATTTATAAGCCTTAAAACCTTCACTGGCAACTAGCTTATTAAAATCATCACATTCTATAAAATCTATTTTAAACTCAGAAGTAGCTTCACTATAAAAATCCATTATTTCATCTACTAGATGCCTTGAATAAAACTTTTCATCATCATAAAAATGAAAGTATATATCTTCTTTTTCTGCGGCTTTAACAATTTCTTTAATAGTTTCACCATCCATTGGATAGTGGAATAATACATCCTTATTTTCATCTATGGCAAGTGCTCCATTACAAGAAATAATTGGCTTGTTAAGACCTAAAGTACTTGCATAATAAGCAGCTGACTTTAAGATTCTACCAGTTGCAAGAACTATATATACCCCTGCTTTTTCAGCCTTTTTTATAGCTTCCATAGTAACTTTACTTATTTGATTATTCCCATTTAAAAGTGTTCCATCCATATCTATTGCTATTAATTTATATTCCATATCGTCCCTCCTTTTCCTTTAACATATTACTATATGGTTTCAATAGCCGTCAAGGAAATTGAATCAATAAATTTATTATATTCTATTTCTGCCTTTAAATTATAGGCCTTTAGTATATTCTCTTTTGTTATTACATCCTCAGGCTGACCTATGTCCATAACCAGGCCATCTTTTAAAATCATAATTCTGTCAGAATACCTAGCCGCTAGATTTATATCGTGTATTACTAGCAGGATTGTCTTCTTTTCTTCCTTATTAAGATCTCTCAGTAAATTCAAAATTTCTATTTGATGGTTTATGTCTAAAAAAGAAGTCGGCTCATCTAAAAGTATTATGTCTGTCTCTTGGGCCAAAGCCCTAGCTATAGTCACCCTTTGAGTCTCACCACCTGATATTTCAGTTATTAGCCTATCCTCCAAGTACTTGGTATTTGTCCTCTCCATAGCCTTATTGACTATGGCATAGTCATCCTTTGACTCTCTTTCAAATCTTTTTTTATAGGGAAACCTTCCCATCGCTATTAATTCCTTAACAGAAAATTCATATTCTATATATGTATTCTGGGGAACAAGTGAAATTGATTTTGCCAAATCCCTTTGATTGATATCTTTTATATTCACATTATTTAAAAGTATTTCTCCCTTATTAGGTGTATTCAGCTTAGTTATAAGTTTAAGTATGGTAGATTTTCCAGAACCATTAGGTCCTATTATACTTAAAAATTCACCTTTTGAAATAGATAGGGATATATCTTTTAATACACTCTTTTCATTATAACTAAAATCTATATTGTTAATTTCTAATATGGCCATAATCCCCCTACTTTCTATTTCTCATCCTCAGTAAATATATAAAAAATGGTCCTCCAAATAAGGCTGTAATTATTCCAACTGGTATTTCCATAGGCGACATTAAAGTCCTTGCAATAGTATCAGTAAAAGCTAAAAATATACCTCCAATTATAGCTGAAGTTGGGAGGATTATCCTATTATCTGGCCCAAATATCAACCTAGATATATGGGGTATTATGAGGCCTACGAAGCCTATTACTCCACTAACAGATACAACTAAGGCCGTTATAAAAGATGATAGTAAAATTAACTTCAGCTTAGTTTTTTCAGTATCCAGCCCTAAACTTTTAGCATTCTCTTCTCCAGATAATATTATATTTAATTCCCTTCCATGTAGCATAATTACCAACATAGATATGGATAAAGGCAGCCACAAACTCTTTATAGGTTCCCAACCTTTACCTCCTAAATTACCCATGGTCCAATACATAATCTTAACCATATCTTTACTATATATTACCATTAACATTGAATTTATAGCTGTTAAAAATTGTCCAACTGCTACTCCAGACAATAAAAGATTAGATGTGGATATAAAGTTTTTATTTTTTGATATGGTGTAAACCGTGAAAACTGTCAACACAGCCCCTATAAAGGCTAAAATACTTATATTGGAAATCCCAAAAATACTTATATTAATTTGAAATATTATCCCTAAAGTAGCTCCCAGTGCAGCTCCTGATGATACTCCTATTATA
>CAZRYA010000257.1:0-2579 GCA_964604235.1 uncultured Tissierellaceae bacterium
TCTTCAAGATTTACTAAGAAAGCCCCTTCAGACTGCTCAAGTAAATTCTTTTCTTTCATTTCTTCTATTACTGAACCCATCTTGTCTGAATAAAAGGCCTCTCCATTATAAGAGTCAAACTTAATGTTCAACATATCATACACCTTATTAAATTCCTTTAGAGAAACCTCCTTAAACCATCCCCATAATTCTAAGGCTTCTTCATTGGCATTCTCTAGTTCTTTAAACCAATATCTAGCTTCATCTCTAAGTTCTGGGTTTTCTTCTGCTTCAGCATTAAATCTTACATAAAGTTTTAGCAACTCATTTATTGGGTCTTTTTCTATTTCTTCTTTACTGCCCCATTTCTTATAGGCAGAAATTAACATTCCAAATTGAGTTCCATAATCTCCCAGATGATTTATTGCAACAGTATCATAGCCTAGATAAGTATAAATCTTATATAGGGCATTTCCTATAACTGTTGTTCTAATATGGCCTATGTGGAAAGGCTTAGCTATATTAGGCGAAGAATACTCTACTATTACTTTCTTTCCCTCTCCCATATTAGACCTACCATAGTCTTGACCTTCTGATTTAACAGCCTCAAGTGTAGTCTCTACTAATTTCTCCCTATTTATAAAGAAGTTTATATAGGGCCCCTTGCTTTCCACAGTAAACATAGTACTATCATTTAATTTCTCTGCTAATTCCTCAGCTATTGCTGGAGGAGCCTTCCTAAACTCCTTAGCTAATTTAAATACTGGAAATGCAAAGTCACCCATATCATAAGATGGCGGTATTTCTACTAAATTGTCTATTTCCTCTAAGGACAAAATGTCTACTTGAGATTTTATCTTGTCTACTACTTCACTTTTAAAGTTTATCATAATATAACCTCCTAAAATTAAATATAGCCCTCATCTCATAAGAGACGAGGACTACCCGTGATACCACTCTTGTTGACAGGAAAAACCTGTCCACTCTAAGTTTTAAGGCAACCAACCTATATCCTACTCACTTCAGATATAACCTCCTGAGCTCTTTTCAAATAAATATACCTACTGGCTTACACCAACCCAGCTCGCTATAAAATATAATTTATCCTACTCTTTCAATCATAGACCTATATTCAATTATTAATATTAATATACATTATTTACCCTACTTATTCAAGGCTTATCTTAATTCTACTACAGTTACTCCATCTCCACCTTCTCCAAACTCTCCTATTCTAGAAGACTTAACGTGTTTATGGGTCCTTAAATAAGACTTAATCCCTGCCCTTAATATGCCTGTTCCCTTACCATGTATTATAAATATCTGTTTTAAGCCAGCTATATAGGCATCGTCTAAATATTTATCTACCTCAAGTATGGCTTCATCTAAATTTTTACCCCTTAGGTCTAGCTCTGGAGAAACTGACTTAGACTTATTGCTTACCATTTTCTTAGTCCTAGTCTCCATTACTTGATTTTCTTCAGATTTGGCCCTCTTTAAGGTTTTAACATTTACTGTCAGCTTCATTATACCAACTTGAACTGTTAAATCTCCTTTGTTATCTGGCTCTGTAACAACTGTACCAATTTGATCAAAAGAAAGAATCTTTACAGTTTCCCCTGCTTTTAAATTTTGAGGTGGCTTATTAGACTGTACATTAAGCACATCTTTAGATATATCTCTTTCAACCTTGCCCAAAGTATCTTTAAGGGCATCCTGGGCCTCTTGTATTTGTTTGTTCCTATCTTTTTCTATCTCAAAGGATACATTCCTAATTTCACCTACTAAGTAGTCAGCACTTTCTTTGGCTTCCCTTAATAGGTCTCTTGCTTCTTCCCTTGCCTTATTTATTATCTTGTCCCTAGAATCCTTAAGTCTTTCCCTCTCAAGAGCAACCTCTTCTCTTAGCCTTGCAATTTCCTCTTTCTGACTTTCAGACTTAAGTCTATTTTCCTCTGCTATTATCCTATCTTTTTCTAAGGCTTGAAGGACGTCCTCAAATTGAACATTCTCCCTAGATATTAAATCCCTTGCATAGTCTATTACATAATCCTGTAAGCCAAGTCTCTTGGATATTTCAAAGGCATTTGATTTTCCCGGTACTCCTATTAGGAGCTTGTAGGTTGGACTTAAGCTTTCAACATCGAATTCCACTGAAGCATTCCTCACTCCCTCTGTAGTTAGGGCATAAACTTTTAATTGGCTATAATGGGTCGTTGCTATTGTCCTAACATCCATGCCTAATAGCTTGTCTAAAATAGACATAGCCAGTGCTGCCCCTTCCGTTGGGTCAGTTCCTGCTCCAAGTTCATCAAATAGGATTAAACTATTATCATCAACTATATTTAATATATCAACTATGTTGGTCATATGGGATGAAAAAGTAGATAAGGATTGCTCTATACTTTGCTCATCTCCTATGTCTGCAAAAATTTGACTAAAAACCCCTATCTCAGAGTTAAAATCTGCTGGAATGTGAAGTCCAGCTTGAGCCATTAGGCTGAATAGGCCTACGGTTTTTAATGTTACCGTCTTTCCTCCTGTATTTGGCCCTGTTATAACTAGAGTATTAAAATCTTTTCCAATGTATATATTACTTG
>CAZRYA010000258.1:0-2578 GCA_964604235.1 uncultured Tissierellaceae bacterium
TACTAAACCAAGTTCTTCAACTATAATTGCAAATATAAAGTCATTATGGGATTCTGGTATATAAAAGAACTTTTGCCTAGACTTACCAAGACCTAAACCAAATACCCCTCCCGACCCTATTGAATAAAGCGACTGGATCATTTGAAATCCAGCACCTTGCGGATCACTAAATGGATCTATGAAGGTTTGTATCCTCTTATACCTAAAGTTTCCACCCTTACTTGTACTTGTTGTAAACTTATAGGCTATGGCTCCTATACCCATCAGTGCCCCCAGAACCATTACAGATAAATGTCCTAGGTTCATTCCTCCTACAAATAAAAGTGCCATTAAAGTTATACCTAATATTAGGGCTGTTCCTAAGTCATTTTGTAAAAATATACTCAAAAACGAAAATCCAATTATCATCAATGCTGGTATAGTACCATGTTTTAAACTTTTAATTACTTTTTCTTTAATAACTAAAAATTTTGCCATATAAATTATAGAGCCTATCTTTATTACGTCTCCTGGCATAAAACCTATGGGCCCTAGTCTTACCCATCGTTTAGCTCCATTTACTTCTGTTCCCAAGGGAGTAAGAAGGAGTAAAGCTGTAGCTAAACCCAATAAATATATTTTAAAAGCATGTTTGTACCAAATATTATAGTCTATTTGCATAGCTATAAACATTCCTATAAATCCCAATAAGGCAAAGAATGTTTGTTTTTTTAAATAGTACAAAGCATCATCGTACTCTCTTAGTGCCTCTGGCCAAGAAGAACTGTATACCATAATAAGCCCTATGAATACCAATAAAAATAAAGCCATGAGCATAGTGAAATCCACTGTGCCCTTTTTCATTTTTTTATTTTTCATCTATACCATCCTTAAGTTTTATTACATTATCTATGAAGTCCTCTCCTCTTTCTTCAAAGTTTTTATACATACCCCAAGATGCACAAGCTGGTGATAGCAAAACTACATCACCTAATTTAGCCAGCTTACTAGATAATATTACTGCTTCTTCCATATCTTCTACAAGGTGTATATTTTCTATAGCTTGTTTTTCTGCTTCTAGCCTTATATCCTCTTTAGTCTCTCCCAGTAAAACCAAGGCCCTGTTTTTTTCCTTATAAAAATTTAACATCTCACTATAGTCTGACCCCTTATTATATCCACCTGCAATTAAAACTATTTCTGAATCCATAGATTCTATTGCCTTAATTGTAGAATCTGGATTTGTTCCCTTAGAGTCATTGTAATACTTTACCCCATTTATTTCTGATACAAACTCTATTCTGTGGGGTAGATTTTTAAAGTTCAATAACGTTTCTCTAATAAGGTCTACATCAATACCTAAAGACATACCGATTCCTATTACAACCATGGCGTTTTCAGTAATTATATCTATTTCATCAAGACCTATTATAATTACTTCTCCACCAGCCCCACTATAAAAAATACTATCATCTCTTAAATAAATTCCCCTATCTAAAATCTCTTTTTGACTAAACCATATTATATTCACCAAGTCATTAGTTATATTCTTCTTGATATTTTCATCATCATAATTTAATATACTATAATCATTTTCATCTTGATTGGCCATTATCTTCATTTTGCTATTTATATAGTTTTGAAAACTTCCATGCCAGTCTAAATGATCTGGTTTTAAATTTATTATTGCTGAAACTTTTGGTTTGAATGTGTAAGTATTCTCCAGTTGAAAACTGCTTGCCTCAATAACAAGAAAAGAGTCTTCATTTCCATTATCTATATCTTCTAAAATACTAGTACCAATATTTCCAGTTACTTTTGTATCACATTTGTTATTTGCAAGTAGTCTACCTGTTAAAGTAGTACTTGTAGTCTTACCGTTTGTTCCTGTTATGGCAATTAAATTATCTGTTTTCCTTAAAATATAGGCAATTTCAAAATCTGTAACCATATCTATATTTAATTGCCTTGCTTCTTCTATTACAGAGTTATGAGGTGGTATACCTGGGCTTTTGACTATTAAATCAACTTCTTTTAGGTTTGGAACTTGTCCACCTAGGTAAAATTCAACATCTAAATACTCACCTAAGTCTCTATTTAATTCTTCAAGCTTCCTATTGTCCAAAGCCAATAATTTTACATCTAATTTCCTTAGACATTCAATTATACTAATTCCTGATATACCAAGACCATAAACTAAAATAGTTTTTCCTTCTATTCTCATAAAAAACTCTCCTCTACTTTAATCCTATAATTCCTATTATTACAAACAAAATGCTTACTCCTATAAAGCTTACAACTACCTTAGTTTCTTTCCAACCCTTCTCTTCATAATGATGGTGCAAGGGGCTCATTAAAAATAAATAGCTGTATTCGTTTTTATTCATAGTACCAATTAACCACAATGCACATAAAGGAGCTCACCATGTTAACTGGAGTATGCGTTGCTATTTGTACCCCATTCAAAGGCGCCAACCAAGAATTTGATGAAATCACTTATCTCAAGCACCTTGACCGCATGCTTGAAGCCGGCGTCCATATTATCGCCGTATGCGGCGGGACAGGCGAGGTCTGGAGAGGATACATGAGCCAGTACACA
>CAZRYA010000259.1:0-2576 GCA_964604235.1 uncultured Tissierellaceae bacterium
GGATAGGCTTATCTCTTTAATTGAAAAATTACAATAATAATAGAGTATTAGGACTTCTCTATATGGGTCTTTTAAAGCTATTACTAGCCCATATATTTATCTTTTTTCTTCAGATTCTATTAGTTTATTTAAAATATTGTCTTCCACTGGCAAACTAGCTTCCAATATTTCTGGGCTTACAAATTCTACTTTCTTTTTTAAATAATCCAAATATAGATTTTTACAAACCCTAAAAAGCCAATATTTAAAATAATCTACCTTATCATCAAGGCTTATATAGGCTTTAAAAAAGCTATCACTTGTAAGGTCTTGGGCCAAATGATAATCTTTGCATAGTGAAAAAGCATATAAAAATAATTCTTTACTATATTTTATGTATAAATCTTCCAGTTGGTCATTTCTCACCCTAACACCCCTTTCACTATATAAACGAATTATAAAGTTTTTGGTTACATATTTAAAGCTTATTTTTCATTTATTTAAAGATATGAAAATATAAGACATATTGAATCTATTCAATATGTCTTATATCATCCTACTTCATTATTTTCTTTAATAAATCTAATTTCCTAGCATATGGTGGATAGCGGACTGGAATGTCTATTATGTTGCTTTTTTTTAGAACACTTTTACTATGAGAAAAACTATCTATACTGGCCTTACCATGATAACTTCCCATACCACTTTCTCCCACTCCTCCAAATCCCATATGGGAAGTCGCCAAGTGAACTATTGTGTCATTGATACATCCTCCACCATAGGAGACTTCTCTTATAATTTTTTTCTCATTTTCCTTTGACCTCGTAAATAAATATAGGGCCAAAGGTTTTGCTCTTTTATTAATGGGACTAATTATTTCGTCCAAGTCTTCATAGGTTAGGATTGGTAAAATAGGCCCAAATATTTCTTCTTCCATTATAGGATCATCCCATCTAACATCATCCATTATACTAAATCCTATCTTATTTGTATTTGGATTTGACCTACCTCCATAGATTATTTGTCCACTGGCTAAAAGTCCATTTAACCTATCATAATGCTTCTTATTTATTATCTTTGGAAAGCTTTTATCTTCTTGAGATTCTCTTCCAAAGAAGTTTTCAATATTTTGCTTTAAGCCTTCTACTAAATCATCTTTTACATCCTTATGGACCAATATATAATCTGGAGCCACACAGGTTTGGCCCGCATTTATGGCCTTACCCCAAGCGATTCTCTTAGCTGCCAGCTTAATATCTGCCGTATCATCAACTATACAGGGGCTTTTTCCTCCCAGTTCCAATACTACAGGTGTTAAGTTCTGAGATGCCTTCTCCATTATCAACCTACCTACCTGGCTACTACCTGTAAAAAAAATCATATCAAATTTGTTGTTAAGTAGTGATTGGTTAGCCTCCCTTCCCCCTTCAATAACTGCTATATATTCCCTAGGAAAAGTATCCTCCAAGATAAGCTTAATTACTTTCGAGCTTGCAGGTGACATATTTGAAGGTTTTACAATGGCACAATTACCACAAGCAATTGCCCCTACCAAGGGTGACATAGACAGCAAAAATGGATAGTTCCAAGGTGACATTATTAAAACATTCCCGTAAGCCTCCCTATAGATCCTACTGGATGAAGGAAATTGGGCCAGTGGGCTCCTTACTCTTTTTGGCTTAAATAGTTTCTTCATATTTTTAGTCATGTAGCTTATTTCTTCCAAGACCATACCTATTTCAGTTGCATAGGCTTCAAAGTCTTCCTTGTTCAAATCGCTTGCTAGGGCTTCCATAATATCCTCTTCATATTTTTTAATAGCTCCGTATAAGAGCTTTAATTTATCCAATCTATAATCCAAGTCCTTACTTTGCCCTGTTTGGAAAAATTTCCGCTGCTTATCTAAAATATCCTCTACAATATCCACAATACACTCTACCTCCTATTTAACTAGATTTACTATAAAATCCCACTATGATCTCTTAAATCACCACTGTTAGTATATACTAATATATTGGCTCCTTTAGCTATATCAATGACTAACTCTTCTCAAAAAGCTATTAGGATATCATATTTATCTTCCTTATACAAACTACTTATTTACTTAATAACACCTATTGAAAAATCTTGGTATATATCCCTATAAACCAAGCCTAAGTCTATATTGGTAATTTCCAAGACCTCTTGGCCTAAAATAATCTCTACTGAGTTAATAAATTCATAATGGCCTAATAGAATCTTATTTTGCCCTTTAACCCTTTCCAAAAAAACCTTTTTAAATAAACCTTAAATCCCATTATAAAGCTATCCTCATAATATTCCAACTATTCTTTTATTGTTTCTTCTATTTCCAAAGGAGAAACTAGATCCCTAGCCAAGACTTTAAAAGCAATATCTACAATGTTTTTATTTAAATTCATAGGATTCCCCCCAGTATAAGCGATTAAGTTTTATATAACTTATATTTCCTTTACCCATTTTTAGTAGCTTCCTTTAAATTTTCTTGCATAAATTAAGTAAAATAAATAGTAGCTGAATTAACCAACTACTATTTATAGATAAATTCATAAGCCTTTTAAACTTCAGCCTCAAAAACT
>CAZRYA010000260.1:0-2541 GCA_964604235.1 uncultured Tissierellaceae bacterium
TAAGTAATCCTAAGGGAAATCAGAGTAGGGTTTTTTACACTTCAGTTCCCCATGCAGAAAATTGGATTTTTTGTACAATAATAGATGAAAGCAAGATAAATGAGCAGATAGATAATATAATAGATATTATTTTAAAAATAGGATTTTTATTTATAATCCTATCAATAATATTTTCCGTCCTAGTATCAGGGTCCATAGTTAGACCAGTTCAAATGCTTAAAAACAATATGATTAGAGTTTCAGCTGGGGACTTAGAGTCCTATTACATTTCAAATACCAATGACGAAATATCCATGCTGGGCATGTATTTTAATAAGATGTTAGATAATATTAAAAGTTTAATAGATAGGGTCTACAAGGTGGAGAAACAGAAGAGAGAAATAGAGTTAGAAGTGTTACAATCTCAAATAAAACCCCATTTTTTATATAATACCCTAGACACAATTCAATGGAAGGCAATTGAACAAGCTAACTATAGTGTAGCAGACTTAATAGGTAACCTATCTGGTTTTTTTAGGATATCCTTAAGTGATGGTAAGGAGTTCATAAGTATAGCAGATGAGCTTAAACAAGTAGAATACTATTTAGAAATACAAAAAGTTAGGTACAGCAATAAAATTGATTACGAATTTATGCTAGATGAGGGAATTTTAGACTATAAGATTCCTAAGCTTTTAATTCAGCCCTTGGTGGAAAATTCTATTTATCATGGGCTTAAAATGAAAGCTACAAGGGGCTATATTAGTATAGCTATTTACGAAAAAGAAGGCTTATTAGAAATAAAAGTAGAGGACAATGGAGTTGGAATGAGTATTAAAAGGCTTGAAGAGGTTAATAATAATTTAAAAAAACGTATACAGAGTTCTAATTATGGCTTGTATAATCTAAACGAAAGACTTAACATTTACTTTGGTGATAGGTCTAAGGTTGAAATATATAGTGAAGAAGAAATAGGGACCACTATAGTTATAGAAATACCTAAAAGGAAGAGGATAATGTTTAGACTTGTAATTGCTGATAATGAGGAGACAATAAGAAATGGATTAAAAAATTTGATTGAATCCTATGATTTGGATTTGAAAGTAGTAGGAATAGGAGAGAACGGCTTAGAAGTCCTAGACTTAATAAGAGAATTTAGCCCAGAAATACTTTTAATTGATATAAATATGCCCCACCTAAATGGGCTAGAGGCTATTGAAAAAATAAGACGGGATAGGAAGGAAATGAAGATCATAATAATATCAGGATATGGAGAGTTTTCTTATGCACAAAAAGCTTTAGAATTAGGAGTTTACAGTTATTTATTAAAGCCTATTGACTATAAAAACTTTAAAAGAGTCTTAGAAGATGCCATGGAAGACTATACTAAAAGACTTTGGGAGATAAACAAACTTAAGGATAAGGACAAGGGAACAAATTTAGATGTGATTGAATATATAAGAACTAATTTTACTAGTAAGGATTTTTCTTTAAAGAGGGCATCTGACCAATTATTCTTAAGTAGCTCATACATATCAAAGAAGGTAAAGGAAAAGACAGGAGAAAATTTTACTGATTATGTTGGAAAACTTAGGCTAGAGCTGGCTAGTTCCCTACTGATAAATAAGGAC
This sequence comes from uncultured Tissierellaceae bacterium, assembly GCA_964604235.1. Taxonomy (GTDB): domain Bacteria; phylum Bacillota; class Clostridia; order Tissierellales; family Tissierellaceae; genus CAZRYA01. The sequence continues at coordinate 1,611 of CAZRYA010000260.1, forward strand.
TTAGAATATAGCATAAAAGATATTTCGGATACGGTTGGTTATAGTACCCAACACTATTTTAGCAGGGCTTTTAAAAATCATACAGGCCTAAGTCCAATCCAGTATAAAAATAAATATAGGGGTGACTAGGGGCTAAAGTGTTGATTAAAAACTATCAGTATGTTAAAATAGTAATGTTTATAAGATGAATAAAAAATAATTAATTTACATATAGGAGGTGTAAGTATGGTAAGTTTCTTTTCATTTTTAACTTTAATTTCTAGTATAGTTTTAATAGTTTCTGTTGTTATGCAAGAAAGTAAAAGTGATGGTATGGGCGCAATATCAGGAGACAGCGGTTCTTTATGGGGCAAGTCTAGGGGAACAAGCAAAGAAGATATGTTAAGTAGAACAACTGCTATTTCAGCATTAGTATTTTTTGTATCGAATTTAGTATTATTAGCAAACTAATAGGAGGAGAATTTAATGAATCATTATACATTATTTGCCGCACCGATAGTAGGGTTAGTGGCATTATTATTTGCTTTATACAAGGCAAATTCAATTAACAAAATAAGTCCAGGTAATGATAGAATGAAAGAAATTTCTACTTATATACAAGATGGATCTATGGCTTTCTTAAAGAGACAATACACATCTCTTGCAATCTTTGTAGCGGCATTATTTGTAATATTAATTTTTGCAATAAACATTCAAACGGCATTATCATTCCTTTTAGGAGCAATTTTCTCAGTATTTGCAGGATATTTTGGAATGAGAGTTGCAACTAAAGCCAATGTAAGAACTGCCAATGCAGCTATGGAATCGGGAATGAACAAGGCTTTAAACGTAGCATTCTCAGGTGGAGCAGTAATGGGTATGTGTGTAGTTGGGCTTGGAATAATAGGTGTTTCAGTATTGTATGCAATATATGGAGAAGCTGAAATAATAA
>CAZRYA010000261.1:0-2507 GCA_964604235.1 uncultured Tissierellaceae bacterium
AGTCTTCATAAATTTCACTTTCTGCTAAAGGGTCTAGGGCGGATGTTGGTTCATCTAAAATAATTAAGTCCCCTTCTTTATAAAGGGCTCTGGCTATAGCAAGTTTTTGTTTTTCTCCCCCTGAAAAATCTACTCCATCTTCATAAATACTTTTCTCCAACTTAGAATTTAATCCTTGGGGTAAGACCATTATTTTGTCAAGTAAATCAACCTTACCTAAAGATTCTAAAACTCCATCTAAGTCCGATTCACTTAGGGAAATATTTTCTCCAACGCTGAAAGGAAAGAGCTTGAAATCTTGAAAGACAGGAGCTATTAACCCCATATAATCATCATAATTATAGTCATTAATATTTACTCCATTTACCCTAATTTCACCTGAGTCTACTTGAAAAAATCCACATATTAATTTTACAATTGTTGATTTACCAGCATTGTTTAAGCCAACTATAGAAATCTTCTCAGCTTTCTCTATTCTGAAAGATACATTGTTTAGAATAAGCTTATCTGTTTCTGGATAGGTAAAATTAACCTTGTCAAATTCTAAGGATTCAAAGGATGCAATTTTTTTACTTCCAAATCTAGACTTACTCTCTTCTAAGTCCATAAATTCTTGAAAAGGTTTTAATACATCTACGGTATGAACTAAGTCTACATATACTTTAGCTAACTTTTCGAAGGATCCAAATAATTTTTCCGTAGAACTAATATAAAATACAAAGTCTCCAATTCCTATCCTATTAGCTGAAATATTTGAAAATCCTCTTATACTAGTATAAGAATATGCTATTATTTTAACTCCATAGGCTACTAGACTTTGTAACATTAAACCCCTTCCATTTATCCTATATAGGCCTTCCAACCATACTATCGTCTCATGGTTTAACTCATCTATTTTATCTGTTATCATAGCTGACATATTATACAACCTATAGTCTTTTTGATTTTTATCTCCAAGAGCACTACTAACATAGTATCCAAATTCCCTATTTATAGGTATAATCTTTTGTGTTTCAACAAAAGTTTTCTTGACCATTCTTTTATTTATATATAGGGATACCCCTACTAGACTTACTATTAAGATTAAATATCCAAAACTAAACTTCCATATAATACCCAGTGTAGTTATTAAAACAAATATTTCTATAATGGCATTCTGTAAACCAGCCATTAAATTATCTAAAGCACCATAATTATTAATTGCAAAAATAGCTCTTTCTCTTAGGTCTAAAACTTTACTACTTTCTAATCTAGAGTAGTCTAGCTTTAAAGTTTTTTTAGAAAATTCATCCATTACCCTATTGCTTAAGACTTTGCTTTCTTTTTTAGCTCCAAGCTCTAAAATCTTAGTGAAGGAAACTAGAATGTATTTAATTACAAAACATAGGCCTATTAACTTTAACAGGTCATATCTATTTCCACCAGAAACTAGGCTATCAATTATTATCTTGGGTATGAAAATTGTCAAGAACATACTTCCTGCTCCGAATATACCTAGTAGGACTAATAAGACAAAGTACTTCTTAGAAACCTTACTTATTAAACTGGCTAACTGCCTTAAAGATTTTAAATTATCCATTAGTTATCCTCCTTATAATATTTACCTTGGGTCTCATACATGTCTTTATACAAACCTGCCAACTCCATAAGTTCCTTATGGTTTCCATACTCCTCAACCCTACCACCATTTATTAACAATATCTTATTACAGAACTTAGTTGATGCTAACCTATGAGATATAAATATTGTTGTCTTTTCTCTAGATATATTCTCCATCTCTCTATATATTTTTTCTTCAGCTAAGGCATCTAGACTAGATGTAGGTTCATCTAAAATCAAGACTGAAGTTTCTTCCTTATATAGGGCTCTGGCTATTAGCAGTTTTTGATTTTCTCCTCCAGACAAGATAAGGCCTTTTGGATCTATGTTTTTAAACATCATACTATCTATTCCTCCATATGAACTACTTATCTTGTCCCATAGGCCAACTTCTTTTAATTTATCTATAACTCTTTCCCTATTAATATCCCCACCTTTTAAAGACACTCCTATGTTTTCAGCCACAGTAAAGGCCAAAGGATTAATATCTTGAAAGACAGGTGCAAATATTTTATATTTACTCTCTAAGGAAATTTCTCTACCATCTACTCCATTGTAGAGTATCCTTCCTTCATCTGGATTATATAGGCCCATTAAAAGTTTTATAAAACTAGTTTTTCCAGCACCATTCAACCCTACCACTGCCAATGTATCTTCCTTATCAATTTTGAAATTTAAATTTTCAAATACCTTCTTATCTGTATTTGGATAAGAAAAACTAACATTTTCAAATTCTATCTCTACTGGTTTCCCTTTAAAGTCTATGCTTTTTCCACCTTCAGTCTTTAAGTTCTTATCTAAAAACTCAAAAGTAGCCCTTGTGTACATTAAATTCTCACTTATATTCTCCAAAGACCTTATAACTTCAGACAAAATATTATTTAAAAGGATCAAGGCCGTTATATACA
>CAZRYA010000262.1:0-2480 GCA_964604235.1 uncultured Tissierellaceae bacterium
AAAAAGCTTTTAAATGAAAATGGAACCTACAATGTAAGTCTGCCAAAAATAGTTGGAGGGGCAGACCAAGAAGAAAGGGTAACCTACAATGTGGGAGTGGCAGAAGTAACAGAAGTTAATACTTTAGGTAATGCAGTTTTTGGAAGTGGAAACGGGGATTATAAGTCGAAAGTAGAAGGAGAAAAGTCGGAAGTAGAAGGAGAAAAGTCCTATTTAGTAAAATTGTTTGACGACCTAGAATATGCTTTGGAAGATCCAAAAGAAAAAGAGTTGGATGAGTATATTACCCACATACAAAAGGCAAGGGACAACATACTTTCAGTAACAGCAGAGGTTGGGGCCAAGTCCAATAGACTCAAACTAACATCTGAAAAACTAAAAGACCAAGCCCTGAACATGGAAGACCTCCTATCGAAAAATGAAGACGTAGGCCTACCAGAAGCCTATATGAAACTTACCATGGAAGAAAACGTATACAATGCCAGTTTGGCAGTAAGTGGCAGGATAATACAACCAAGTTTAATAGACTTTTTAAGATAGTATATCTTTTTTAGATATACTTCTTTTATTTTAGAGAATACTTCACCCTTTTAGTGTATAATAGGAAATGAGAAAATTATTAAGGAGGGGCAAAATGATTATTGAAACAGCAGGATTTGGCAAATTAGAAATACTTGAAGAAAAAATCATCCACTTTGAAGAAGGGCTACCAGGTTTTGAAGATGAAAAAGACTTTGTGATAATCTTCAATGAAGATGAAGGAAATCCATTTCACTATATGCAATCAGTAAACAATATGGAATTGTTTTTTGTAATAATGAATCCCTTTGAAATATTTAAGGATTACGATTTTAAATTAAAGGATAATATAATAGAAAAGTTAAAAATAATAGAAGAAAATGATGTTACGATTTATACCATAGTGGTAATACCGGAAGATGTAGAAAAGATTACGACTAATTTAATGGGACCTCTAGTTATAAACAATAGAGAGAAACTGGCCAAACAAATAGTATTAGATGATGAAAAATATACAACTAAACACTATATCTTCCAAGAAGGAGGCGTATAAGATGCTAATCCTTTCTAGAAAACCAGGAGAATCAATCATGATTGGTGATGATATAGAAGTACATCTAATAGAAATGGAAGACGGAAAAGTAAAATTAGGCATAGATGCACCTAAAAACATCGATATCTTAAGAAAAGAACTCTATAGACAAGTAGGGGAAGAAAACGCTAAGGCACTAGGTAGAAAAATAGAGTTTAATAATATTAAAGATTTATTTAAACACGACAAAATTTGATATTATAGACGTAAGGAGGATATAGAATGATAAAGGAGGAAGTCGTTAGCGATAAAAAGTTTTGGAATATTTTAATAGTGGACGATGATGTTTTTATTCATAAAATCATCGCTGAAATTAACAAGGACATAGTTTTTGAAAATAGGACAGTAAAATTCCACAGTGCATTTACAATAAAAGAGGCAGAAGAAACTCTTAAAAACAATTCTGACATAGCAGTTGTTCTAATAGACATATTCTTAGAAGAACCAGAATCAGGCCCAAAACTTGCAAGATATATTAGGGAGACACTAGCTAACGATGACATAAGAATAGTTCTAATAACTGGGCATGGATCCAGAGAATTAGAAGAAGCCCTAATCTTGAATTATGACATTAATGGTTACGAAAATAAAGACGATTTATTTTCTAAAAAAATGAACACAGTTATTTTATCAGCCTTAAGATCCTATAGGGACATAAGGAAAATAAAAAGTAATAAGGGAAATATGGAAAAAGTAATGAACTCCATGTCCATTATCTACAAAGAAAATACCATAGAGGATTTTCTAAAGGCTGCGTTATTTCATTTAAATATCCTCATAGGAAAAACTATTCCAAAAGAGAACAACTCTTTTGTAGCAATTAGAAACAGAGAAGAGAGAAAGTTTAAGATAATAGCAGGAACAGGAAGCTTTAAAGATAAAAAAAATGAATTCGCCATAGATTACTTTACAAAAGAAGACATAAGCCTAATAAATAAACTTTTAGAAAATGCAGAATATAAGCTATTTGCAAATTCATATGTGTCTTTTTATAGGGCGTCTCAAAAGAGAGAGGCCATGATATATGTAGAAGCCCAAGAAGATAGGGAGGACTTTAATGAAGAACTCCTAGACATCTTCCACAAAAGCCTAAGGTCTACCTATGACAGTATATGTGTCAATGCAGAAATAGAAGAAACCCAAAGGGAAATAGTCTATATCCTAGGAGAGCTAACAGAGGCCAGGGCAGAAGAAACTGGCTTCCATGTTAAAAGGGTTTCCAAGTATTGTGAACTACTAGGAAGAAGATATGGCCTGTCAGAAAAAGATGTCATGCTACTGACCAATTCAGCCCCTATGCATGATATAGGGAAAATAGCAATACCAGATAATATACTATTAAAGCCAGGTAAGTTAACAGAAGAAGAAT
>CAZRYA010000263.1:0-2016 GCA_964604235.1 uncultured Tissierellaceae bacterium
TTATGATGAGTCAAAATTAAATTATTAGGGCTACAGGTACTAATAGGTACTATTATCCTAGGAGGATGTTATAAAACACCAGATAGCTCTCAGCCACAAACCCAGCTACCAGAGAAGCCTACTAGCCAGATAGAAGCTCCTAGCTCTCAACTACAGGGACCTTCAGCAAATGTACTTATAACATCCCTTCAAGTGATTAAGTTAATAAAAGCCAAAGATATGGCAAGTTTATCTAGGTATGTTCATCCGACTCAGGGAATTAGATTAACGCCGTATTTTTATATTGATAGTCAAAATGATCAGGTTTTTACAGCTCAGGATCTAGCAACTCTTGACCAAAATGTGAATGTATTTAACTGGGGTTATTACGATGGTAGTGGGGAGCCCATTGATTTAAATTTCAATGATTATTATGATACGTTTATCTATGATGAGGATTTTATGAATCCACAGCTTATAGGTAATAATACCCCAATAGGCAGTGGCAATATTATAGATAATCTGGCTCAAGTTTATCCCAATGGCCACTTTGTTGAATTTCACTTTTCACAGATTGATCCCCAATATGAAGGACTAGATTGGAGGAGTTTAAGGCTAGTATTTGAACAAGACAATGGCTTATGGTATTTAGTTGGAATAGTCCATGGTCAGTGGACCATCTAAAAAACAAGCTTATGGAAAGGATTACTTTCCATAAGCTTGTTTTATCATATCCATTCTAGAAAGAATACGTGAGAAAATGTAATCTACAAGGGTAATAGCAACCATGGACTCTACAACAATAACAGCCCGGGGAACAATAATAGGGTCATGACGTCCGTAGATGGCCACATTGGTGTTCTTCCCGTCCTTTGTAACAGTACCCTGAGATTGACCAATAGAAGCTGTAGGCTTAAATGCTGTTCTTATAACAATATCTGATCCATCACTAATGCCACCTAAAATGCCTCCTGCATAATTGGTACTTTTGCTAAGTTTTCCATTTTCATCATAATTCCAATTATCATTGTGGGTAGATCCATTCATAGTAGCAGCTTCGAAGCCACTGCCTACTTCAAATCCTTTAGTTGCACCAATGGACATTACTGCTTTAGCAAGCATAGCATCTAATTTTTCAAATACAGGGTCTCCAGCACCTGCTGGCATTCCTTTAACCACACATTCAACCACGCCACCAACAGAGTCTTCATTTTCTTTTGCTTTTAAAATTAATTTAGAAGCCTTCTCTGTAGCTCCAGGGTCAGGCATGGATAATGGGTTTTGATCAATAAATAGAGGATCAAAATGATCATTATTTATTTCTACAGAGCCAATAGAACGGGTATAGGCAAGAACAGATACATTAAGCTGGGCTAATATTTTTTTAGCTACTGATCCGGCTGCAACCCGAGCAGCTGTTTCACGACCAGAGGAACGGCCACCACCACGTATGTCTCTAAAACCATATTTGTGGTCGTATGTAAAGTCAGCATGCCCAGGGCGATAAATGTTTTCAAGATGTGAGTAATCCGTTGAGCGCTGATCCTTGTTTCTAATTAAAAAAGAAATCGGTGTACCAGTTGTAACACCGTTTAGTACCCCAGATAGTATCTCTACCTCATCTTTTTCCTTGCGGGCAGTCGTAAATTCAGATGTACCTGGTTTTCTTTTATCTAAATCCCTTTGTATGTCTGCCACTGAAAGATGTAATCCAGCAGGGCAGCCATCAATAATAACGCCAAGCCCGGGACCGTGGGATTCCCCAAAAGTTGATATTTGAAAGTTTTTACCAAAAATAGATCCAGCCATAGTAACCTCCTTATGATATGAAAAATGATATAAAAAAAGTTAATAACTCATTATATTGTATCAGAGTAACTAAAAGCAATCAATTGTAGAAGTTTTAGCAAGAAAAACAGTTAAATTCCTTGAAAAAAATACGAATTTCTGTTAATCTAGTAATATTGCAATAAAGTGTAATATTTAAGGAGTTGCCAGTTATGTATGAGTTACTTAAAGTAGAAGGAAGAGCAAAAA
>CAZRYA010000263.1:2026-2437 GCA_964604235.1 uncultured Tissierellaceae bacterium
ACCCCATGGAGTTATAGAAACACCAGTATTTATGAATGTAGCAACAGTAGCAGCTATTAAGGGTGCCCTATCTTCATATGATATGGTCCAGCTAAACACCCAGGTATCATTATCTAATACCTACCACCTGCACCTTAGACCAGGGGATAATATTATTAAGCAACTAGGTGGTTTGCATAAGTTTATGGGATGGCATGGCCCGATTTTAACCGATTCGGGGGGATTCCAGGTTTTCTCCCTAGCACAGAGGCGAACAATCAAGGAAGAAGGAGTTTATTTTTCTTCCCATATAGACGGTAGAAAAATCTTTATGGGGCCTGAACAGTCTATGCAAATTCAGTCAAACCTTGGTTCTACAATAGCAATGGCTTTTGATGAATGTATAGAAAACCCTTCACCCTACGAATATGT
>CAZRYA010000264.1:0-2431 GCA_964604235.1 uncultured Tissierellaceae bacterium
CATATTGATGGTGGTTTCCATAGATAGTGAGTACCCAGATGGAAGAATAATCTTTCCCCAATCACAAATGATAAGAGATGGGCTAAAAAACAAACATTTTCTTACTATTGTAGAAGATGTTAACCTGGAAACCTATCTATCTAAAGGAAATAATATTGACCTGGTAATAGTAGATTCAAAAATATTTAAAGAAGTAGAAGCTGTTTTAGACCAAGACATATTGCTGACTAGCTTTTCTATTTTATTAGCCAATTATAAGGGGGACTTAAACCAGTACCTGGAAGGGATTAGATTTATGGTGGAGAACAGGTCATCTAAGCTAAAGATATTAATTTATGAATCCTGCCACCATACATCTAACCATGAGGATATAGGGACAGTAAAAATACCTAGTATTTTAAAAAAGTTTTTTGAAGGAAATGTGGAGATAGACTTTAGTAATGGGGGAAGTGCAAATGACTTTTTAAATTATGATTTAGTAATCCACTGTGGAGCCTGTATGGAAAGTAGCACACAGATGATGAATAAGCTGGATTTAATAAAGTCTACAGAAACCCACATAGTAAACTATGGGATTTTCCTAGCCTATTTTGCAGGTATGTTGGAAAGGTCCATAAGGCCATTTAAGTTTTAAAACTTAAGAAAAAAATAGCTGCTAACAGATAGGGTAAATCTAAATATAGCCAGGAGAAGATTAAAGCATAAGGATTTAATGGTTGGGAATGGAAGCTATAAACTCTATAGGACTTGTGCTAGTAGCAACCAAGTCTTAAAATGCTAGAAGGATTATTTTCCTTCTAGCATTTTAATGTGAGAATAGATTGAATATAGACAATGGAAAATTAGTAATTATAGTAGGTATGAGTATTTAAGCTTTAAGCCTTGGACGCCAGCTAGAATATTCTTTTATTTGCTAGAAAAAAACTTGTAAATTTGTTAATATAGACTAATAGTATAGGAGATGAAGAAATGAGATTTGATGAAAGAAGTTTTGATGAATTAAGAAATGTTAGAGTATCTGATAATTATTTAATACACCCAACAGGATCTGTATTAATTGAGATGGGAAACACAAAAGTAATATGTACGGCTATGATTGAAGACAAGGTTCCATTTTTCTTAAAGAATAGTGGTACAGGATGGATAACGGCAGAATATTCCATGTTGCCAGCATCTACTAATAAGAGGAAGATAAGAGATGCCTCTAGGGGAAAGATAGATGGTAGGACACAAGAGATACAAAGATTAATAGGTAGGGCCCTTAGGACTGTCATAGACCTAAGTAAAATAGGTGAGAGGACCATCTGGATAGATTGTGATGTAATTCAAGCAGATGGAGGAACTAGGACGGCTTCTATAACAGGTGGATATATAGCTATGGTTCAAGCAATTAATGGCCTGTATAAAAAAGGTGATTTAAATGAATTTCCTATTAGTAGTTACTTAGGGGCAATTAGTGTTGGAGTCTACAATGGCAAGTCAATTTTAGATCTTTGCTATGAAGAGGACTCAAAGGCATTTGTAGATATGAATATAGTTATGAATGATAAGGGCGAATTTGTAGAGATTCAAGGAACAGGTGAGGAGAGTACTTTTACTAGAAAGGAACTAAACGAATTACTTGACCTAGGTGAGAAGGGAATATTAGAATTAATAGAGATGGAAAAGCAAATATTAGGACCTGAAATTAACAGGCTTATAAAAGGAGATGGTCTAGTTGAATAGGACTATAGTTGTTTCTACGGGAAATCTAAATAAGATAAAAGAAATAAAAGAAATTTTTGAAGGGCTTCCAATAGATATAGTATCTAAAGGAGAAATAGGTTTTGAAGATTTTGAAATAGAAGAAGATGGAACTAGTTTATATGAAAACAGCCTTAAAAAGGCCCAGGAGTTAAAAAACCATACTAGCCATATGGTAATGTCAGATGACTCTGGTTTGTTCGTAGAAAGCCTAAATGGAGCTCCAGGAGTCTATTCCTCAAGATATGCAGGAGAAGAAGGAAATGATAAAAAAAACAACATAAAATTACTAGAAGAATTAAAGGGTTTGGAAAATAGGAAGGCTTATTTTAAATCAGTTATAATTTTACTAGATGAAGATGGAAATATAATTGAGGGCGAAGGAACTTGTAATGGAAAAATAGGAAAGAGTCCAAAAGGAGAAAATGGATTTGGCTATGATCCACTTTTTATTCCTGAAGGATATGAAAAAACTTTTGGAGAATTAGGACATGAAATCAAGAATAATATTTCTCATAGGAAGAAAGCTTTAGAAGATTTAAGGATAAAATTAGAAAAATATTTAAAGTAATTTTGAGTATTTTAGAAGGTTTAAGAAGCCTTTTCAAAAAAAATCAAAAAAACTTTTTATAATCTGTTGACTTTAATAAATAAACCTGCTATAATTTTAAATTGTTGGTAAGGTTTT
>CAZRYA010000265.1:0-2365 GCA_964604235.1 uncultured Tissierellaceae bacterium
TTAGGCGTGGAAACCTAACTCCCCTAGTATCAACTCCAAATTTAGAAAAATAATAATCACATAGTAATTCTCCTGAAGCCTTAGTAACACCATACATAGTCGATGGTCTTTGAATAGTATCCTGTGGTGTTTTATCTTTTGGAGTGTTATCTCCAAAAGCAGCAATAGAACTCGGTGTAAACACCATAGCATTTTCTTCCCTTGCTACTTCTAAAACATTATAAAGTCCATTCATGTTTATGTTCCAACATTTTTGTGGAATTTTCTCTCCTACGGCTGATAATATGGCTGCTAAATTAACTATAGTATCAACCTTGTTTTTCTTTACTATTTCTGATAATTGTTGGCCATTAGTCACATCTAATAGTTCAAAAGGACCTGTTTCTGTTAAATATTCATAGCCATCTTTTTTTACTAGATCACTAACTATTACATTATCATTTCCATGGATTTCTTTAAGTTTCATTGCTAACTCTGTTCCTATTTGACCTAGGGCACCAGTTATTAAAACTTTTCTCATAAGTACACCTCCAAAGTATTTAACTCAAATCCATTATACCACTTTGGAGGTAAAATTTCAGTAAATTTATCCCAAGCATATTCCAATACCACCTGGCCCTACATGGGATCCTACAACTGGGCCAAGTTCCTCTATACTAACTTCCAGATCTGGAAATTTACTAAGTATAGCATTTTTAAAATCTATAGCTTCCTTTTCATTTATAACATGGCATACAGTTGCAAACTTAGTTCCATCAGAAATTAATCCTATCATTGTCTGCATAGCCCTTTTCTTCCCCCTAACCTTGTCTAATAATTCCAAGCTCCCATCTTTTAAACCTATAATAGGTTTTATATTTAATAAGTTGCCGACTTTAGATTGCAGGCTGGACATTCTACCACCACGACTTAGGTATTCTAAACTTTCTACTGTTAAATATATCTTTATATCTTTTTTCCTTTTTTCTAAATAATTGTAAATTTGATCGCTAGACTTCCCGTTTTTTGCCATTTCATAAGCCTCTCTTATTAAATATTTCATTCCAGCAGCCGATGCTAGAGAATCAACTATCTTTATATTATCATTGGCCATTATATTTTTAGCTAAATTGGCACTATTATAGGTTCCACTTAACTTAGATGATAGGACTACAACTATTATTTCATCAAAACCCTGACTAAAAGCCTTCTCATATTCTTCTTTAAAATCTCCGATGGCAGGTTGTGAGGTTGTAGGAAACAAATTAGTCGTCTTTAAAATCTTAAAAAACTCTCCAAATCCTCCAGGTAGCATTTCCACTCCACTATTATCTCCTAGTATATAATTCAATGGAACAACCCCTATATTTTTTTCTTCAATTTCATCTTTGCTAAAGTATCCTGTACTGTCAGTTATAAATTTTATCAAATCATTACCCCCTATTTAAACTCTATTGATTATTTTATTTAAAATATTTTATATTAATTGTTTTATATTATTGCATACTTTGTTTTTATTTACAAGAAATATTTTAATATCATTTATGATAAGATTTGTTAAGACCTTTAAAATAAAAAAAGTCCTAGGCTAATTTTTTAGCCTAGGACTTTTTTTATTTTAAAGACTTAGCTGCATGTTCACCACTGATTCTACCACTTGTTAGTGCCAATTGAACAGCACTACCTGACATATACACCTGGTTATAGTAGATTTTATTAGAACATTCTCCTCCAGCATATAAGTTTTCTATAATGCTCCCATCTTTTTTCAATACCCTAAAATTATCATCTGTTTTTACTCCTCCAAAAGTTCCCATAGTTTTTGGATACATCCTTACTCCGTAATAAGGCCCTGTCTTAATAGGAACAAGCATTTCCTTGTCCTTTTCAAATTCATCTACTCCTTTTTCACAAGCTAGGTTAAATTCATCAACTGTAGATTTAAATTTATCTCTTTCAATATTTATTTTTCCAGCTAGTTCTTCAATAGATTCACCCTTAAATAATTCTTTATCATCTACTAAGGAATCTATTAAATCCATAGTTTCTTTACTTCCACCTTTAGAATCTAATATCATCCAAGCACCTTTTTCCTCTGCAACCTTATTAGTAACTATTGCATAATGACTAGCCTCATTGAAAAATCTTTCTCCCCTTCTATTTACTAATATTTTTGTTGTATCCCAATCTAATATAGACAATTCTTTTATTTTACTTGTTATACCAAGTCCTATAACCCAAGCTTCCTCATAAAGATCTGCTCCTATATTTTCTGCCATAATTATTCCATCTCCTGTACTTCCAACAGAAGCTGCACTTAAATCTGATGTGCCTTCCATCTCAGGTATAAATCTTTTTAAAAGCTCTTCATTTTTAGCAAAACCTC
>CAZRYA010000266.1:0-2343 GCA_964604235.1 uncultured Tissierellaceae bacterium
TTCATCTGGATTTACTCCTGGATGGAATCTTATTCCACCTTTACCAGGTCCTATTGCATCATTATGAACTGCCCTATATCCTTTAAAAGTTTTCATTGAACCATCATCCATCTTAACTGGAATAGATATCTCAATCATTCTCTTTGGTTCTTTTAAAAGTTCATATACAGCTGGTTCTAATCCTAATGCATCACATGCATGTTTAACTTGCAGTTGTGCACTTTCTAGTGGATTTAAATTTTCTTTAGACATTAAAAAACCTCCTTAATTTATCAGTGAGTTATTTGAATTTTCTTGCCTTACCAAAATTATAACATACTTAATTTTCTTTGTAAATATGAGTAAATCTCTATAAAAAAGAAGCCCTCTCCTTTACAAAGGGGCTCCTAGCTTTATATTATAAACTTTTCTTATGGTCTTTCATTATATCGTCAACGAAATCTAAAGCTTCTGTAAGCTCAGGTAATATATCGTTAACATCTCCAATTATACCATAGTCAGCAATTTTGAAAATTGGTGCATCTGGATCTTTGTTTATAGCTATTATAGTTTTTGAGTCTTGCATTCCAGCTAAATGTTGGATTGCTCCTGAAATACCACAAGCTATATATAAAGTAGGTCTTACAGTTTTTCCTGTTTGTCCTACTTGGTGATCATGGTTTATCCATCCTGAGTCTACTGCAGCTCTTGATGAACCAACAACTCCACCTAGTTTGTCAGCCAAAGCTTCAACTAATTTGAATCCGTCTTCTCCAATACCTCTACCACCTGAAACTATAATATCTGAAGCTACTAAGTCTACAGTAGTTTTTTCTTCTTTAACCACTTTAATTACTTTAGCTAATATATCTTCTTCTTTTAATTCTGGAGCAAATTTAACAATTTCTCCTTTTCTATTCTCATCATATTCGCCTTTCTCCATAACTCCTGGTCTAACAGTAGCCATTTGAGGTCTATGGTCTGGGCAAACGATAGTAGCCATTAAGTTACCACCAAATGCTGGACGGGTTTGAAGTATTCTTCTGTTTTCTAAATCTATAGCAAGTTTAGTACAGTCTGCAACTAAACCAGTATGAACTCTAGCAGAAATTCTTGGTCCTAAGTCTCTACCTATATTAGTAGCACCTATTAACATTATCTCTGGCTTATGTTCTTTTATTAATTCATACATAACTTTTGTATAAGCATCAGTAGTATAAACATCTAATAATGGAGAGTCAGCATATAATACCTTGTCTGCTCCATATCTGATTAATTCTTCTGCTTGACCATCAATGTCATTTCCTAATAATACTGCTGTTAATTCAGTTCCTAACTCATCAGCAATTTTTCTTCCTTCTCCTACTAATTCAAAAGCTATGCTAAGTAACTCTCCGCCTCTTTGTTCAGCGAAAACCCATACTCCTCTATATTCGTCAACATTAACACTTCCTGCTCTTCCATTTGACTCTTCTTTTTCTATAGCTTTTACCGGACAAGCTTCTACACATGCTCCACATGCAATACACTTAGTATTAATAACAGCTTTCTTGTTAGTCATATCTATAGCTTCAGCCGGACACACTCTTACACATTTTCCACAACCAATACACTTAGCTTCTATTACTTTTATAGCCATGTAAATTTCCTCCTCTAACGATAATTTATATTATATAAAATGATTTTCTTTTAATTTTACAATTAATCCTTTAACAGATGTTTTGAACTCACCTTCAAATATTTCACCATTTCCTGATCTTCCTTCTGGAACAAATGATTTACTTACTTGTGTAGGGGAACCATCAAGTCCAATATTAGTTAAATCAGCATTTACATCTGCTGCTGAAACAACCTTAACATTGTTTGATCTATGAGCATGAACTATACCCTTAATTGAAGGATATCTTGGTTCATTAAGTTCTTTAATAGCTGTTAAAAGTACAGGCATTTTACATTCTACAACTAAGTGTCCATCTTCTAAAGCTCTATTTGCAATAACTTTGTCTCCTTCAATTTTTAAATCTTGAACATAAGTTATTTGTGGTATATTTAAATGCTCTGCTATTTGAGGTCCAACTTGAGCTGTATCTCCGTCTATTGCTTGTCTACCACATAAAATTATATCATAATCTTTAATGTTTTTGATTACTGCTGCTAAAGCTGTTGAAGTAGCCCATGTATCTGAACCTGCTACTGCCCTATCACTTAATAATACAGCTTCATCTGCTCCCATTGCAATTGCTTCTTGTAAAGCCGCATCTGCTTGAGGAGGTCCCATGCTCACTACTGTTACTTTAACGTTTTCATGTTCATCTTTTATTCTTAATGCTTCTTCTAAAGCATTTCTATCGTCTGGGTTTATAA
>CAZRYA010000267.1:0-206 GCA_964604235.1 uncultured Tissierellaceae bacterium
GAGTATTAGCTATAAATTTAGACTTAGGGTTATTTACTCCCCTAGCCAAGACAGAAATTTTTCCTAATTCCCTTGTAAAGATGGTTAAGATTTTAGAATTGTCTTTGTACTTCATCTCTTTTAAAACTATCCCATTAACTTTTATCATTTATAAGCCTTCTATTTATATCCAAAATATTTAACTTTATTATCTCTTTCTCTCCAGT
>CAZRYA010000267.1:216-2338 GCA_964604235.1 uncultured Tissierellaceae bacterium
TCTCAACCTTAACCCATAACTGTAAGTTTACTTTTGACCCTAATAATTTCTCAATGTCTTCTCTGGCCTCTTGGCCTATTTTTTTAAGCATAGACCCATTTTTTCCTATTACCATTCCCTTGTGAGATTCCTTTTCACAATATACATTGGCATAGACATCTATTATATCTTTCCCCTTACGCTGCTTTACTCCATCTACATTTACAACTATTCCATGGGGAATTTCTTCTTCTAGATTCAAAAGTGCCTTTTCCCTTATTATTTCTGATATAATAAATCTTTCTGGCTGGTCTGTTATCATATCATCCGGGAAGTATTGAGGACCTTCATCTAAATTATCCTTTAAAACCTCTACATACTTAGCTACATTATCTCCCTTTAGCGCTGACATAGGTACTATATCCTTAAATATTCCTATGGCGTCATATTTGGCAATAAGCAACATTAAGTCGTCCTTACTTAAGTTATCAATCTTATTTATTACTAAAATTATTGGAGTCTTTACTGATTTTAATTCTTCAATTATCATAGAGTCCATTTTTCCTACACTTAAACTATCATCTACAATGTAAGTTATTAAGTCTACCTCATCCAATGTAGACTTAGACATCTTAAGCATATACTCTCCTAGTTTGTTTTTTGGCATTTGCATACCTGGAGTATCCAAGAATACAATTTGTGCATTTTCTTCTGAGTGGACTAAGAGTATTTTATTTCTAGTAGTCTGAGGTTTATCCGATATTATTGATATCTTCTCACCTATTACTTGGTTTAACAATGTAGACTTCCCTACATTTGGCCTTCCTATTACTGTTACAAATCCTGATTTATACATAACAACACCTCTATCTTCTATTTTCTAAATCTTCTGGTCCAAAACTATGTGGTAAAAGTTCTGATAGTGTATAGACTGTAAAATCATCTTCAGAATTTCCTATTATAATAGTTGGATTTTTTCCAAACTCTCTCATTACCTGCCTACATATCCCACACGGAAAAGTGTTAGGGGCATCTCCCACTATAGCTATCTTATCTATATTACTATAACTTTCTGCTATTGCTTTAAAAATAGCTGTTCTCTCAGCACATATAGTCCCTGCATATGAGGCTATTTCTATATTGCAACCTGTACTAACCCTTCCATCTTCCATTAAAACAGCAGATCCTACTTGGAATTTAGAATAGGGTACATAGGCATTTTTTTTTGCTTCTATGGCCAACTTCATCAATTCTCTATTATCCATATTTCCTCCTAATAGTCAATTTCTATTTCTTTTTTAACATCAATTATCTGTATCCATGTCTGTCCTGGATTTAATCTTATTTCTTCCATGTCTCCATAATAATATTTTGTCTCTGAAGCCCTATCAGACTTTTTCCACACTATATCTCTAACACTTCCTAGGGTTATATATTTACCCCTTCCCTGACCAATTAAATCTATTTTTAGCCTTCCTTCATTGTCTATAACCTTTATATCTGCATACTGAACTATTATATTCTTAGGTCTAATTTCAGACTTATCATTTTCATCTATATGAACTTGTCCATCTTTTATTCTAGTATAGTCTCCCCTTGAACTATTGTAAATATATTCAGTTTTATTGTCTTTAGCATAATTCAGTCTTATCCTATCTGCAAGAGCCCCATCAATTGGTGTATCATCTTCATAAAATTTAAAAGTTGGGTGGTTTCCTATTGTTCTGTAAGCCCTTTCTTCACCAGTAGCCCTTAAAACTTCCATATTGGTGTATAGGTTATGGGGCATTTTTTTATGACTTTGCCTATAAAAAACCTTATTGGAGCTAGTTAATCCATCAATATCTGCAATTGATAATTTTTTTATATCTTCCTTGGCCTCTGTACTACCACCTACATGGGCATATATTCCGTCATACTCCAAGGCCTTGGTAACAAAATAAGGCCTAGCACTTCTAATAGGTCCTATATTTTCAGGTGAATTTACTAGGTAAAGTCCCATATATCTAGTATAAGGTGGTTCAACTGGCATTTCAAAAACTATTTCAGCCTCTTTTAAGCCTGCCTGCCACCTAGCCTTAGGATGATTATCAAACATTACTGCAAGTATCCTCTTATTTATAAGTTCTTCATCTACATAAAT
>CAZRYA010000268.1:0-2328 GCA_964604235.1 uncultured Tissierellaceae bacterium
CTGTAAGAGAATTTGGTTATGATAGATTATATAAAGAACAGGGTAAGATATACATTGAAGCAGATAAAGAAAAATTTCCAAGTATGATAAATAGACTAAGGAAGGTATTCGGAATTGTATATATTAGTCCTTGTGTAAGGGTAGAGAAAAAGATGGAGGACATAGATAAGGCAGTTATTGTTGTAATGAGGGAAAAAATAGAGAGGGACAATCCAAAAACCTTTAAGGCTATGGCTAAGAGAACAGACAAAAACTTTCCAATAAAATCACCAGAACTATCTAGGTTAGTTGGAGGGACTGTACTGAAGAACTTTGAAGCTGTTAAGGTTGATATTCATAATCCAGATGCCTATATCTATGTAGATGTGAAAGATTATGCCTATGTATACACTGAGAGAGTTAAGGGCTCAGGAGGAATGCCATTGGCAACCAATGGTCGTGGCCTGTTACTTCTATCAGGTGGTATTGATAGCCCTGTGGCTGGATATATGATGGCTAAAAGGGGCATAGAGATATCAGCAATACACTATCATTCTTATCCATTTACAAGTGATAGGGCAGAGGAAAAGGTTAAGGACTTGGCTTCAATTCTATCAATGTATACAGGTAAAATAACTTTATATAGTGTCAATTTATTAGAGATACAGAAGGAAATTAATAAAAATTGTCCTGCTTCAGAGATGACTATTTTGTCCAGGAGATTTATGATGAGAATTGCAGAAGCTGTTGCTGGTAAACACGGCATTGATTCTTTGATTACTGGGGAAAATTTAGGTCAAGTTGCCAGCCAAACTATGCATGGGTTAATAGCTACTAATGACGCAATAGACCTACCTGTATTTAGGCCCTTAATAGGCTTTGATAAAATTGATATAATAAATATAGCTAAGGATATTGAAACTTATGAAACGTCAATTTTGCCATTTGAAGATTGTTGTACAGTATTCTTGCCTAAAAAACCAGTTACTAAACCGAGGGTAGAGGACATAAGAAAATCTGAAAATTTATTAGAAATTGATGAATTAGTAGCTAGGGCAATAGAAAAAATGGATATATATACAGTAGAATAAAAAAGAAAGAGGGTTTTAGAGATGAAGGGTAAAGGAATAATAATTTTAGTGGTTATTGCTTTAATAGGAATTCCTATGATAAGCAGCTATAATAGTCTAGCTGTTTTAAATGAAGGTGTAGATGCATCTTGGGCTCAGGTTGAGAACCAATTAAAGAGACGTGCTGACCTAATACCAAATTTAGTTGAGACGGTTAAGGGCTATGCAGAGCATGAAACAGATGTAATAGATAGTATAACAGAAGCAAGAGAGTCTTATACTAAGGCCAATACTCCTGAAGAGTATGCCAAGGCAGATGCAGAACTAAATAATGCAATAACAAACTTAAATTTAGTAGTTGAAAATTATCCTGATTTAAAGGCTAATGAAAATTTTAAAGATTTACAAGCAGAACTTGCAGGAACAGAAAATAGGATAGCTGTGTCTAGAATGGACTATAATGAAACTGTACAAAAATTCAACTCTACTATAGTAAGATTTCCTAAAAATATCTTTGCTAAGATGATGGGATTTGAGAAGAGACAATACTTTGAAGTAAGCGAATCAGATAAAGAAACTCCAAAAGTTAAATTTTAGGAGGAGGTAGAGATGAAGAATAAAAAAAGTTTTTGCCTTATTCTCATCCTTATATTGATTTTATCCAATTCCAATTTATATGCTAGTTCTAACAAGTCATTGCCTGAACCATCTTATGAGTTTTATGTATATGATGAAGTTGGAATAATAGACAGGGAACTGGGAGATTATATTATTGATATAAATAAAGAAATGTATGAAAAAACAGGTGCCCAAGTAGTTGTAGCTGTTGTAAATGATAACAGGGGAATGGATATTAATACACTTGCAACGAAGCTATACAGACATTGGGGAGTTGGAAGTAAGGATAAAAATAATGGAGTTTTAATGTTAATATCCATCACAGATGACAGGCGAGAAGTATGGATAGAGACAGGCTATGGACTAGAAGGTCCCCTACCAGATAGTGTTCAAAGGAGAACGGTAGATAACTTAATGTTACCTAATTTTAAAGATGGGGATTATAAGGAAGGAATCCTAGCTGGATTTAATGAAACTGTTGCTATTATATCTGAGGAGTACGATGTATCTCTAGGAGATGGAATAGCAAGACAGGGTAATGGGTCTAGAGCTGGAAAAAAATCTATGTCTTTTGGATTTAAGCTTTTCTTAGTTCTCATAATAGCCTTAGTAACATTGATTGATATGAAATTTTTTGGGGGAAGTTTGACCTATTTGATAA
>CAZRYA010000269.1:0-2293 GCA_964604235.1 uncultured Tissierellaceae bacterium
TGGGAGCAGCCACTCCGCCAAGAGCAAAGGCTGTTCCTTTTTATTTGTCTTCTTTGGTCTGTTTAAGTAAAACTAGGGTTATGCCCTGTCTAATAATGTTAGCCATAGGTACTTCTTGCACCTTAGCCAAATCCTTAAGTTGGCCTAATATACTTTCTGGCAGTCTTACTTTGATTGAAACAGTTTTTTCATCAGTTCTTAATCTACCTTTACTACTCCTACCAATTTACCACCACCCCCTCTCCTGTCGAATTTCCTTTCTTAGTGACCCCACTATAGATGATGTTATACCGCGCTCAAAACATAAAGTCAATAACTAGTTTCAAGTTCTATCCGTAAACATCGGTGTTTCTAGCCTACCTAACCTATCTTAACCTAGCATAGTCACTAAGATAGGATAGGTTAGATTAACCTAGGTAATTAAATTTACTACTAGGCCTTATCTGGCTAAGTATAAGAAAAAATATTACAAGTTAGATTAACTTAGGAGGTATAGACTATGTCAAAATTTATAGGTATTAAAGAAGCAGCAGAACTTACAGGACTTTCAGTGACCACCTTGAGACGAGGAGTCCATAGTGGGCGTTTCCCTGCTATACGCGCAAACAAATCTCAAGGTAAAATCCTATTTTCTACTGAGGCATTACTACAAATTTTAAGGCAAGAAGCCTTAAATAACCTATTAAACCCTACAGGATTTGAAGACGAAGAAGAAAAAGGCGAGCCACGCTCCCATCTTGCCAGTCTATTTGATGACATTCCAAACCAATTGGATTATGACTATAATAATTTGAACGGAAAGCCGTCGGCAACATTTGACTTTTAAATATAAACGCCCTATATAATGGGGCATATAACCGATAGTATGGGAATATTAGGGAAGGACTGTAGAACATAATTTACTTTAATGATATAATATTTTTATCTGGGACAAAGGATTATTCACAGTTTATTACTAGGCAAAATAATGCCTAGATTACATATAAGGAGGCCAATATGATAACATCTGAAGAAATAAAAAGACGATTATGGGATGGAGCCAATGAATTAAGAGGCTCAATGGATGCCAGTAGGTACAAGGACTATATGCTAGGACTGATGTTTTATAAGTTCCTAAGTGATAAGACCCTTGACACCTTTAGAATATCCAATAGAATGGGGAAGGTTAGCGAGAAGGACCTAGTAGCAGACTATAAGGAAGCCAGTGAAAAGTATGGAGAGCCCTTAGCCAAGACCATACAGGGGGTCCTAGGCTATTATGTTAAACCAGACTACCTTTACCAAGTCTGGATAGAAGATATTAACTCAGGAGACTTTGAACTTCAAAAGGTAACAGACAGTCTCCACGAATTTGAAAGGTCTATTCAAGTAGAAGAAGGAGCCAGTGATTTCAAGGGCCTCTTTGCCAGTTCTACTATAGATATGACTGATACATCATTAGGTAGCAATCTAAATGAGAGAAGTAAGAATATCCAAGCCTTGATTCTTTTATTCGGGGACCTTAACATGGTCGTCCTTCAAAAAAGCGACATTCTAGGGGATGCCTATGAATACCTAATAGGTCAGTTTGCTATGGAATCAGGAAAGAAGGCTGGGGAGTTCTACACTCCACACCAAGTAAGCGAAGTTATGGCACAGATAGTATCTAAATCATCAAAGATTAGTCAAATATATGACGCTACTGTAGGTTCTGGATCCTTACTACTAACAGTTGGTAAACATTTAGACAGGGATGCCCAAAAAGACATTCATTACTATGGACAGGAGAAAAACACAGCCACCTACAATCTGGCTCGCATGAACCTACTACTTCACGGAGTAAGACCAGAGAAGATGACTATGAGAAATGCAGATACTCTTTCATACGACTGGCCAGAAGACCCAGAAAGACCAAGTGAAGGAGTGCAGTTTGACGCTGTAGTTATGAACCCACCATATTCTGCAAAGAATTGGAACAGGTCGGGACTTAAAGTAAGTGACCCAAGATTTGAGATAGCAGGAACTTTACCACCTGACTCCAAGGGAGACTTTGCCTTCCTACTACACGGGCTATATCACCTAAGAAAAGGTGGTACAATGGCTATTGTCCTACCTCACGGTGTACTATTTAGAGGTGGAGCAGAAGGTGAAATAAGGAAAAGACTAATCGACAAGAATTATATAGACGCAGTTATAGGACTACCTAGCAATCTCTTTACCAATACAGGAATACCAGTTACAGTCCTAATCTTAAAGAAGGATAGAAAACTAGATGAGCCTATGTTAATTATTGATGCATCTAAGGAGTTTGTAA
>CAZRYA010000270.1:0-210 GCA_964604235.1 uncultured Tissierellaceae bacterium
GGAGTAACTTTAGCGAGTGGTCAAACAGATGGCATGCTCAACCCAGAACAATCACAGAAGTTTATGCAGATGGTATTTGATGATAGTTCCTTCTTAGGAGAGCTTAGGCATGAAATGCGCGGGGCCACCAAGGGAACAATTGAGAAGCTAGGTATTGGTAGAAGGATGCTTAGGAAGAAAATAGAGGGGGATGCACCAGCCCAAGGAGAC
>CAZRYA010000270.1:220-2277 GCA_964604235.1 uncultured Tissierellaceae bacterium
ACATTGAAAGGGAAGGATTTGAAGAAGTGTTCATGGGAATGATAGCCCAACAAGTAAGAGTGGACCTCTTAGACTTGGTTTTTAATGGAGATACGGGGTATACAGGTAGTGACTCAGCATTTTTAACCATAATGGATGGTGCAATTAAGGGTCTAGCAACAGACTCACATATATTAGATGCTGCAACACTACAAGGTGGAAGTTTCACCGATGACATGTTTACAGGGGCGTTAAAACTATTGCCGACTAAATATTTTAATAGGTCACAATACAAATGGATTGCTAATACTAAAACATATATTACCTGGTTAGAATATTTAAAGCAGAAAGAGACAACAGCGGGAGATATGGCTATACTAAATGGCCAAAACTTCAATCCACTAGGAATAGCATGGAAAGAGGTTCCAAACTTCCCAGATGGAAAGATTATACTGGCAGATCCTAAGAACCTAACAGTAGTAAATACCTACGATATAAAGATAAGAAAAACTACTGAAGGTAGGGATGCAGTAATGAAAGATATGAGATACTACGCCATACATCTTGATGCTGATTCAATAATCATGGAAAAAGATGCTATTGTGACAATTGATAACGTACCTTTAACAGTATAGGAGGGGTTTGAATGATAGTAAGGTTAAATAAAGGAATAAAAAGCTATTATGCAGCTCCCCATACATTTACACAACAATATCCAGAACAAAAGGTATCTGCTAAATTGGGCAGTTATCTTTTAAAAACAGGTTATTTTAAAGAAATAGGGGAGCCAGAAGATAATACGGATGATGAGGAAGAAATAGAGGTTCCAGTGGAAGAGGTAGGAAAAGAAATAGGGGAGCCAGAGGCAGATGTGGATAATAAGGAAGAAAAACCAAAGAAAAAATCTACTAAAAAGGATAAATAGGTGATTATATGTATCTTACTGTAGAGGATATTAAAGAATCAAAGGTAGCTGCACTAATTGAGCTACCTGATGATTTTATAGAAAAAAGGTTAATCAATTTAAGTAAGGTAATTGATGAGTATTGTAATACTAGATTTGTTCCTACTAAAATAGAGTGGCGAACAGATCTAAAAAGAAAGGTAAAGACCCTAAAAAGACCTTTAATAAATGTTATCAATTTAAAGGTACAAGATGATCCATTAGAGGAAGACTTAGATTATTATGTTTACCCTGAAAGAAACCTAATCGAATTTGAAGATATATTAGAGTACAAACGTAGAAAGAAGGCTTTATATATTAAATATGCCTATGGGTATACGGAAGTACCAGCTATCGTCAAAGAGGTGCTATTAGAGCTATTTAAGGATAGCATAGAGGGGTCTAATATAAGTGGCAGGTTTCAATCAGAGCAATGGGAAGATTACCAGTATACATTATCAGACGGTAGTCAATCTATTAAAGGGATACTCTCTATGCTAGATAGATTTATTGAAGATGAAGAAGACATAGTGGAAAGTAGCAATAAAATCAGGGCTATGCTGATATAGGAGGGGGCAAATGTTTGTAAAAGGATTAATTCACAATGTAGATATATATCCAATTGAGAGGAACACCTCTAATAGGACTAGCAAGGCCCAGGTGCAAGCTAAAGATGTGACTCTGGAGGATGTAAGATGCAGGATTGTAAAAGATGAAAAGATTATGTTTGAACCTTCTATAATCCTTAAAACAGGGGATGTGATAAGGGACAAAGACTCTGATACTGAATATATGATAGAGAATGAGTATAAGGCAATAGGGTTTAATGTCCATCATAGGACCTATAAAATCAAAAAGAAAGTGATATAAATGGCTAAAGAGCATTTTAAGATAAAGGTTGATGACAAAAGCTTAAATCATTTATTTGAACATTATGGAGAAAATATGGCTACAAAGGCCATAAAAATTACGAACAAGTATACAAACAAAATAGTCAGGGAGTCAAAGGAAATAATCCATGATTATATGTATAGGGATACTGGCAGACTTATCAATTCAATTAAACCGTCACTATATATCTATGCTGATAAAATCGTTGGTGAAGTCAATGCAGGAGCCAAGTATGCTAGGTTCA
>CAZRYA010000271.1:0-2257 GCA_964604235.1 uncultured Tissierellaceae bacterium
GAGCAATTATTTCCTCTTCAACAACGACTTTAGTATCAAACTTAAAGGCAAAATCTATTGCTTCTTTTAATTCAAGCTTATCTTTAACACAAGAAATTCCAACACTAGAGCCAGAATTTGAAGGTTTAATATAAAGTGGGTACTTAAGTTTTTCCTCAATAAGCCTATAGACTTCATCAGGGTTCTTATTAAAATCATACTTTGATATATTTACATGTTTTACTTGAGCTATACCATGGATTTTAAACAAATCCTTAGCCACTGCCTTATCCATAGCAAGAGCAGAAGATATAACACCATTTCCCACATATGGAAGGTTTAAAATCTCAAGCATGCCCTGAATAGTTCCGTCCTCTCCATGTCTTCCATGTAGGGCAGGAAAAACCATGGGGTTTTCTATAGATTTAATTTTATCTAAGAAAATAGAAATAGATTCAGGAATACTTAGGTTGGATTTTACCTTTAGGTCTTCTGGCTTTTCAATAGGATTAAGAATTTCTCCTAGGTCATTCCAAACACCATTTTCATCTATATAAGTTGCAAATACATTGTATTTATCCCTATTAATCGAGTTCATTATTGCCTTTGTAGATTTTAGTGAGATATCATGCTCAACAGATTTACCTCCACAAAGAACAAATATATTTTTTTTCATAAACTTCCTCCTAATTACTTTCATTATAGAGATTATATCACAATATGTTTTAAAGTTAAAAAACTATATTATACTTGTTAGTGGTTTTTTGCAAAAAAATAAAACTTTAATTTAATTAAAGTTTTATAAGATCATTATGAAGGTGCCAATTGTTATGAATATTCCACCTATAATTGTCTTTGTATTAGGAACTTCTTTTAAGATTAAAAAAGCCAAAAACATTGCAATTACAACACTAAACTTATCAACAGGTACTACCTTGGAAGCTTGGCCGATCTGTAGAGCCTTGTAGTAAAAAAGCCAAGAGAAGCCTGTGGCAAGGCCAGATAAAATTAAAAACAACCAGCTCTTTTGACCTATATTGGAGATTTCTCCTTGAGTTCCAGTAATAAAGACCATGGACCAAGATACTAGTAAGACAACAATAGTCCTGATGGCTGTTGCCAGTGTTGAATTTACTCCTTCAATGCCTATTTTAGCCAATATTGATACAAAGGCTGCAAAAAGTGCAGATAGTAATGCGTAGATAAACCACATAATATATAACCTCCTAAATTTATTTCAAATCTATTATACTATTGTTATAGGTAAAGTTATATTAATATCTTAGTCATATTTTTATAGGGACTACTAAATTAAAGGGAGTTTGTTAACAGTGAAGATTTTAATTGTTGAAGATGATGAAAATTTAAATATCCATGAAGCCTTTGACCTAGAAACTGCTAGAAAGCAGATAGCTGAATTGGACCTAGATTTACTTATACTAGACTTAAATCTATCTGATGGATATGGGTTAGAATTAATTGAAGAAAGAAGGTCTACTAGGGATCTATTTCTATAAGAAAATAAGTAAAAAACATAGCATAAACTTTTAAGTCTAAGTACCAATAGAACTATTTATTTAATCATATCTTTGAATTACAAAAATAGGTTTACAAAAGTAAAAAAGGAGGCTTAGCCCCTTTTTTTTACTTTGTAAGTTCAATAAATAGTTCTATGTCTTTTTCAATTAATTTAAGAGAATTTCTAAAAAACTCAGGGTCGTTAATATTAATGTTCATCATCTTAGCAACATCTACAATATTTTTTCTTCCAGTGGCATTTAACAAGTCCCTGTATTTTTCAGTAAAGCCATCTTTAGACTCTAGATATTCTGCGTAAAGCCCTTTGGAGAATAGTAATCCAAAGGCATATGGGAAATTATAAAAATTTCTTCCAGCAGAATAGTAATGGGTTTTATTAACCCACATATATGGATGTAGGAAGTTTTCATCAAGACCTTCACCATAAGATTTCCTTTGGGCATCAAGCATCATTTCTTTTAAATCCTCAACAGATAGGGTTCCTGACTTTCTTCTCTCAAATAACTCAGTTTCAAATAGATATCTACTATAGATATCAACTATAACCTGACTAGCATCTGAAATAGAAGACTCTAAAAGTCCAATTGCCTCTTGGGAACTAGCTTCCTTTAATGCGGCATTCATAACTATTGTCTCGCAGAAAATTGAAGCTGTTTCAGCAATAGGCATAGGATAGGAGCTATTTAATATACTTTCATCTTTTAGGTTATAGCCATGGTAGCCATGGCCAAGTTCATGG
>CAZRYA010000272.1:0-2235 GCA_964604235.1 uncultured Tissierellaceae bacterium
GACGAAGTGGAAATAGGGGGACTTGTGCCCAACCGTGTAGGATGCCATCATCTATTATAGACGAGGAAGGATTTGAAATAGAGGCTTATAAAAATAAGCACTTATTAAGCCCAAGAGATTTAAATACCCTGGAAGAAATTAAGGAGCTTGTAGATGGAGGCGTAATTTCCTTAAAAATAGAAGGCAGGATGAAAAGACCAGAATATGTTGCAACAGTTGTAAAAAACTATAGGAAGGCTTTGGATTTTGGTTATGGAAGTTTGACCAGTGAAGATAAGGAAGATGTAGAGCAAATTTTTAGTAGGGGATTCACTAAAGGTATTAGCTTTGGACAATTTGGTAGAGATTTTATAACTATTGATAGGCCTAATAATAGGGGGGCTATTCTAGGTAAAGTTGAAAGAGTTGATAGGTATAAGGTTTATATAAGGTTGGACAAGGATTTAAATATTGGAGATACTATAGAGCTTAGGACTGAAAAAGGTGACTACAAGTCCATAAATGTAAAAACTAATAATCCAGCAGGAAGTCTTTTGACTTTGGATAAGCCAGGCTATATATTAAATGATAGCGTTGTATACAGGACTAATTCAGAGGAACTTTTAGAGAGGGCAAAAAACTCCTACAAAGTTGAAAATATAAAGAGGCCAATTGACTTTTTTATAGAGATAAAGCAGGGGCAAACTCCTAAATTATCAGTTGCATATGGTGATATAAGTTTTACAGTAGAAGAGGATAAACAAGTGGAGTTAAGTCAAAAGATTGGTTTAAGTAGGGATAAGGTACTGGGTCAGCTAGATAAACTAGGTGATACAAACTACTATATTGAAAACTTCAAGTCAGACATAGATGAAAATTCTTTTTTACCCCTATCAGTCCTAAACTCTCTTAGGAGGAAAGGAACAGATAGGTTGACAGAACTGATAGTACTAATAGGGAAAGTAAAAAGATGGTGTCTGTAAGAGTAAGTGACTACAAGCAACTTAGGGCCTTAAATTTAGACCAAGTAGATAGGATTTATTTAAATTACTACAAGGACTTAGACCAAACTATGGAAATCTTAGATGGCTATAATCTTGAAGTTTACTTGGGAACAGAAAAAATCTTGTATAGTGAAGACTTAGAGGTTTTAAAGAAGATGCTTTCTAAGTATGAGGATAGATTAGATGGAGTTTTAGCCAATAATCTTGGAAGTTTACAAGTGGTAAAAGAAAATTTCAATCTTAAAATAGCAGGAGATACAGGCCTAAATGTTTTTAATAGCTATAGCCTAAGGCATTTTGAAGAGGCTGGTTTGGTTTCGGTTTGCCTATCTCCAGAATTAAATATAAATCAAATAAGGACTATGGGAAGATATAGGACCATAGATATAGAGACTTTTACTTATGGATTTTTAGAGTTAATGACTATGCACCATTGTCCAATGGCCTTAGTAAAAGGATGTTTAGACAACAAGGACTGTTCTAGCTGTGAGTATAGGAAGGGTTATGCCTTAAAAGATAGGATTGGGGCAGAGTTTTCCATGGAGAGAAAGTCTGGAGTAACTAAACTGTATAACTCAGCCAAGCTATTTATCTTAGACAATATGGATAGGTTAATAGAAGCAGGACTAGATATAGCTAGATTGGATGCAAGTATAGAAGAAGATATTAGCAAGGAATTAGACATATATTATAGGTGTGTAAAGGGAACATGTGATGAAGATGAGATACTAGACTTTATAGATTCCTATAAAGTTGAAAATCAATTAACTAATGGGCACTATTTTAGAGGTGTCATTTAAAGAGGTGGATTAATTTGAACGAGAAGACTTTAAGGACCTTGGAATTTTATAAGATAATAGATATGCTTGAAAATAAGGCTGAGTCTAGTTTGGGGAAAGAACTCATAAGGCAAATGAAACCAAGCACTTCCCTTGAGGAAGTTGAAAAGAGGCAAGTTGAAACTGAAGAGGCTTTAGAATTAATTATAAAGAGGGGGAACCCTCCCTTATATGGTATATATAATATAAAACCTGAGCTTAAGAGATTGGACATAGGAGGATATTTAGGACCTGGAAGCTTAATGAAAGTTTCTGATTCTCTAAGGGTATCTAGGTCTTTGAAAAACTATGTAGCAAGTTCTAAGGAGGATAAAAACTCTACTTATAAGCTAATAGATGACCTAGTAGAGGGATTAAGCGTTTTTAAACACATAGAAGATGAAATAAACAATGCAATAATAGGAGAAGATGAA
>CAZRYA010000273.1:0-2227 GCA_964604235.1 uncultured Tissierellaceae bacterium
TCAAAGGAGGAGTTCTAAATGGCTATTATAACTGTAGATTTTGATGGAACACTATATCAAGGGAATTCATCACTAGCTATGATTAAAACTGGAAAAAAGGAACTAACACCTAAACAATGGTATTTACTTATTAAAATTTTTTTTAGGATGGCCTTGCTGAAAAAATATAAGAGGGAGAAAGACCTTCGCATTATTTTCATGAGGGCGTTTATCTCTCAAATGGAGGGAAAAGATAAAAATGAATTAAGTTCTTTTTTCAAAGCAGTCATAAAAAATGATACAAATGACCTTAATACAGCTATGATATCTAAAGTCAATAATCACTTGGAGCATAAACACATGGGGAAAGGGTGGTCATATTGTCAGGATCCCTACATCCATTTTTAGAAACTTTTGTTGAATATTTTAATATAGAGGCAGAAGTAATTGGAACACCCTTATTTTTTGATGATAAGGGACTATGTACAGGCAAGATTGGAAAACTAAACCATGGGTCAGAGAAAGTTAAAAATTTGAAAATATGGTTAGATAAAAAGGATGTCAAAGAAGAATCCATATGGGCATATGCTGACAGTGAATCAGATTTACCCCTGCTAGAATTTGTAGATAAGGCAATTGTAGTTAATCCTTCTGAAAAGATGAAATTCATTAGTCAAAAAAAGGGATGGGATATTATTTGAAGGATTAGAGCATCAAGATAAAAAGTCTTGGTGTTTTTTTATGTATTGACAAAAGTAATAGTTATGATAATATATGTAAGTAAACACTTACATAAGGAGGAGAATATTGAATAAAAGAATTAGCAAAAGAATGACTAGGGAAGAAAGAAGAGAGCAAATATTGGACGAGGCTTTAGGATTATTTATAGACAAGGGCTACAATGGTTCAACTACTATAGATATAGCCAAGGCTGCTGGAATATCTGAGGTGACACTTTTTAGATACTTTGATTCTAAAAAACAGATTTTTACTGAGGCTATAGCACCTATATTGATTAACAGTTTAAAAGACTCTTTAGACTCAAGCAAGGATTTAAATGGCATAGATAAGATTAAGTTTATATTAAAAGATAGGATTAAATTTACTACAGACCATAGTGGAGTAATAAAATTAATTCTTATGGAAAGTCAAATTAACCCTGAAATAGCAGACTTTGATTTTATTAATCAAATAAGTTCACTTCTAAAGGATGCTATTAGGGGGACAGATATAGACCTGGAAGATGAAGATTTCACCATAAGACTGCTTATGGGGAGTATCTTGTCATTCTTATATCTGCCCAGAAGCAGTGATGAAGAAATTGATTCTTATGTGAAAAATCTTATGGATAAAATAAGAGGATAATAAAAAGGGAAGGAATGATAATCTTGAATAAATTGTTTTCGAAAATAGGAAGTAGAATAGAAAAGACCCCTTTTAAGACTCTATTTGTAACTATAATAATCTTTGCACTTATGATAGTAGGTGCCATAAGGGTAAATATGGCAACTGGTAGTGAAACTTTGGTAAGGACTGACAATGGGGCCTATATATCTAATTATGCCATGGAGGAAGAATTTGGTGGAGATGCCATCATGGTTCTACTTGAAGGGGATCAAGAGGACTTATTAGGCTTAGATAATATGAGAAAGATGTGGAAGGTGGAGGAGAGGCTTAAGTATAATGATGGGATTTTTACCCTTATGAGTCCAGCTTCTATTGTCCATCAAATAATAGATAAACAGGGAACAGAAATAAAGAAGCAAATACCAGAGATAGGAAGTGGACTTGGTGAGTTGGGAGATAAGCTTAGGGAGATAGGGCAGGAATTAGGAGGTAAAGAGCTACCAGACCCAAAGACAGTAGAAGAAAAGCTTGACTCCTTAATGAAGTACATGGATCCTAGTAAACTTATGGAAGACATGGCTGGTAATCAAGAGGAAGAATTAAAGGGCAAGTTTATGACCATGGGTAATGGCTTGGGAGAAATGGGCCAAAAACTAAAAGGTATAGGAAATGAACTTGCTAATAAAGACCTACCCAATCCAAAACTAATAGAGGAAAAATTAGGGGAATTATCAGAAATCTCCAAGGTGTTTGCTGAACTTTCTAGTGGTCAAAATAATTTGGCCCAGGGTGTAAAGGAATTGGGGGGTGGATTGAACCCCTCATCAGTTGGCTTAAAGGAAATATCAGCCCAGCTAGGCCAAATGGCAGAAGAGGTAAAGGATAATCCTGGACTATATGA
>CAZRYA010000274.1:0-2226 GCA_964604235.1 uncultured Tissierellaceae bacterium
TAGTTTCATTGGGAGGTACAATTTGTGCAAATTGTGGGTTCACTTCAATTTTATCCAATTTAGGATTTAAATCAATTACATTTTCCCAAGCATGCTTTATATCTAGTGTCAATCTATCCATCATGTTTTCAAGTAAAATCAATTCTATTTCAGTAAAACTTCTAGTTTCACCTTCTCCAGTTCCATCTCCACCTAATAATCTATCTATTACAGCATAGGCTATATTTGTAGATATATCTATTAAGATTTGTCCACTTAAGGGCGTAAAATCTATTATTGATAAGAAAGCTGGGTTTGTTACTGCATTACTATACTCACTATAGGCAAATTGGTCTACCGTTAAGATTTCTACTTTAACTGGAGCTCTTAAATAGCCTGTTAATGATGTTTGCATGTATCTACCAAAGTTTTCATGTATAATTTCTAAAGTCCTAAGTTGTTCTTTAGATATCTTTTGTGGGTTTCTAAAATCATATTTTCTTGTTTTCTTAGAATGATCCACTTCTTGAATCTCTTCAACATCTACTTCTCCTGAACTCAATGCATTTAGAAGGGCATCTATTTCATTTTGTGACAGTACTTCAGACAATTGACTCCCCCCTTTATTGAATTATAAAATCATCAAAGTAAACATTTATTATTGACTCGTCTTGGAATAATTCAACCAACACTTCTTTTATAGCTGTTTGTAAATTATCTTGTCCTTCTCTTCCAGCTAAATCTTCTTCTGTTCTATTTCTAATAATTTTATTAACTTCATCTCTAACTAAAAATTGTTTCGCTGATATTTTTGAAATTGCTTCTTCACTAGTCGTTTCAATTGTTATTTTTATCTTTAGTATTTTTTTACTATCTTTTATATTACAGTACATATCTTCTAATGTTAATATAAATCTTGGTGTTTCTTTTGGTTGACTGTTGTTACCAAAAACCTTAACTCCAACAAAAACTCCAATTGCTATTGCTAGTAAAGCTACAACTAATATTATAATTATAGTCTTTTTGGACAATGTATTCACTCCATTCTTAAGGTTCTAAATCTTGATATACATCTTTTAAGATTATGATATCGACCCTTCTATTTTTTGCTTTGTTTTCTGGGGTATCATTATTGGCTATTGGTCTATAGTAACTATAGCCTGAAGAAGATATCCTTCCTCCATCAATTCCACCAACTTCAACTAAATACCTTAAAACATTTGTAGCTCTTGCTGAAGATAGCTCCCAGTTAGTTGGATATGCTGAAGATCTTACTATCCTATCTGAATCCGTGTGACCCTCAACCTTAATTTGTCTTTCCTTAAAGCCACCACCATTTAGTAATTCAGATGCTGTTTCTAGTATCTGTATAGAGTCTCTTTTTATTTCAGCACTTCCTGAATCAAAGAATATATTATCCATAAACCTAATAACTATTCCTCTTTCTTCCACTTGAACAACTAACTCTTCTCCAAGGCCCATTTCACTACTATACTCTTCTAATTCTTCCAATAGTTCTGCCATGTCACCATCAGTACCTATGTCATATTCCAAACCACCCGGAACCATTTCAATCATAGTTCCACCATCAAAAACTCCTGTTCCACCTTTAAAACTATTCATCATAGTCCTAAATTTTCCTGCGTCTATTGAAGAGAAAGAAAATAATAGTACAAAAAAGCAAAGTAATAGAGTTACTAAGTCACTATAGGTAGTCATCCATTCTGGTGCACCACCGCCACCGCCATCTCCACTGCCTCTACTCCTTCTCCTACTCATTACGCTTCACCTTTCTTATCTAACTTACTTCTCTTTTCTGGAGGTATAAAAGTTTTTAATTTTTCTTCTATAATTCTAGGATTTTCTCCTGCTTGGATTGATAGTAATCCTTCAATCATAAGTTCTTTAGTCAGCACTTCAGATTGACTTCTAACACTCAGCTTCTTAGCTAATGGTATAAAGAAAATATTCGCTAAAAAAGATCCATAGAATGTTGTAACTAAGGCCACTGACATACTAGGTCCTACTGTTGAAGGGTCATCTAAAGTCTCCAACATTTTTATAAGTCCAATCAGTGTACCAATCATACCAAAAGATGGTGCATAAGCTCCCATGGCCTCTAGCATTCCCTGACCTTGTCCATGCCTTTCTTCTAAAAAAACTAATTCTGTCTCTAAAATATTTCTAACCAATTCAGGGTCAGTTCCATCAACTATGAGCATTATACCTTTCTTTAAGAATTCATCA
>CAZRYA010000275.1:0-2209 GCA_964604235.1 uncultured Tissierellaceae bacterium
GGAATTACTTCCTTCTCTTCTTTCTTGCTGGTGCTATATGAATAGCTTTATTTTCTAAACCTAAAGTCGCTTCTAAAAAGGCTTCTGATAAAGTTGGATGGGCATGGATGGCCTTTCCTATTTGGTCAATATTCAATTGGTTGGCCATGGCCAAGGTTCCCTCTCCTATTAAGTCATTTGCATGAGGACCCAGTATGTGAACTCCTAAAATCTTTTTATCTTCACCTGCTAGGACTTTTATAAGTCCATCTCCCTCTCCAAGAGAAAGGGCCTTTCCATTAGCTGCAAACATAAACTTACTGGCTGTATATGGAATTTCTCTTTCTTTTAATTCTTCTTCTGTATACCCAACATGGGCTACCTCTGTCATTGTAAAAACACAGTTTGGGTATACTTCTAAATTAATTTCTGGAGTAAGTCCATGAAGTTTCTCAATCAAATACACTGCTTGGGCTGATGCTACATGGGCTAATTGAACTCCACCATTTACGTCTCCAATGGCATATATCTTATCTACACTTGTTTGGAAGTCGCTATTAACCACTATACCCTTTTTATTATAGTCTACGCCCAGACCCTCAAGATTAAGTCCCTCTATAACTGGACCCCTTCCTGAAGCTATTAAAACATAGTCCCCCACAACCTCTATTTCTTCATCTTTTTCTTTATATTTGGCAACTACTTTAAGTCTTCCATCTTCTTTGGTAATTTCCCTTGCACGAATATCTACATAAGTTTCTATCCCCTGTTTTTTAAGACTGGGAACTAGCCTCCTAGATATCTCTTTATCTGCATCTTTCAAAATTCTAGATGCCAACAATATTACATTTGACCCTAGTTCTTGATAGATACTGGCAAATTCTAAACCTATTACCCCTCCACCAACTACTATTAAAGTCTCTGGAATCTCTTCTAAGTCTAAAAGTTCATCTGAAGTGATTACCCCTTCTAGGTCAACTCCTTTAGTCTCTGTCATCTGTGGCTTTGAACCTGTTGCTATAATTATATGGTCTACTTCTATAAGCTGACTAGAACCATCTTCTAAGTCCACTTTAACCTCTTGGTTGCTCACAAGAGATGCACTTCCATTAAGCATCTTAATATTGTCATAAGACCCTATTAACTGTTCAATCCCCTTAACCAGACTATCTACCACTTGATTTTTTCTCGTCTGCAAGGCAAGGACATCTATTGAAACACTTCCAACACTTATACCAAATTCTTCACTTCTCTTAATATTTGACATTATTTCAGCATTTCTAAAATAAGTCTTTGTAGGAATGCACCCTCTATTTAAGCAAGTTCCTCCTACTTGTCTATTTTCAATTAAATATATCTCTGCTCCTAATTGAGCCCCTCTTATAGCTGCAACATATCCTGCTGGTCCAGCTCCAATTATTGCTATCTTTTGCAATCAATACACCTACCCTTCATATTTTACTATAGGGTTTCTAGCTGCCATAGTTTCATCTGGTCTTCTTACTGGAGTATTATGAGGTGCTGTCTTTAACATTTCAGGATCATTCTTAGCTTCCTCTGCTATCTTAAGCATTGCATCTATAAACTCATCAATAGTTTCCTTGCTTTCTGTTTCTGTTGGCTCTATCATTATGGCTTGATTTATTATAAGTGGGAAATATACTGTTGGAGGATGGTAGCCAAAATCTAACAGCCTTTTAGCTATATCTAAAGTACTAACTTCAGATAAACTATCATTTAAACCACCTAATACAAATTCATGTTTATAAATAGTATCTATTGGCAAATTATAAGCATCTTTTAATTTCTTAGCCATATAGTTTGCATTTAATACAGCAATTGTACTAGCTTTTTTAAGTCCATCATGTCCCATAGTCAAAATATAGGTATAGGCCCTTACTAAAATCCCTATATGGCCATAGAAGTCTTTTATCTTACCAATTGAGTTTGGATAATTATAATCATGATAGTAATTATCTCCATCTTTAGCCACTACTGGAACTGGCAAGAATTCTATTAGGTGTTCTTTTACACCAACAGTACCTGATCCCGGGCCTCCACCACCATGAGGTGTTGAGAAGGTTTTATGGATATTGAAATGAACTACGTCAAATCCCATATCTCCTGGCCTAGCTTGCCCTAAAATTGCATTGGCATTTGCTCCATCATAGTATAAAAGCCCTCCAGCCTTATGAACTAAATCAGCAATTTCCTTAATTTCTTTTTCAAA
>CAZRYA010000276.1:0-549 GCA_964604235.1 uncultured Tissierellaceae bacterium
GGTTAGGATACAATATGGTGGAAGTGTAAAGCCAAGTAATGTATCAGAACTTATGGATAAGTCAGATATAGATGGAGCCTTAGTTGGAGGGGCTAGTTTGAAAGCTGAAGATTTTGCAGCTTTAGTAAACTTTTAAGAGGTGATTTTATGAATAAAAAGCCTTTAATGTTGATTATTTTAGATGGATTAGGCTTAGGAAAAGAATATGAAGGTAATGCTTTTTATAGGGCAAATACCCCAAATATAGACAAATTATTAAGAGAATATCCTAATACGAGTATAGATGCTAGTGGTTTAGCTGTAGGCCTACCTGATGGACAGATGGGAAATTCCGAAGTAGGACATTTAAATATTGGAGCAGGAAGAGTAGTATATCAAGAACTAACTAGAATAACTAAATCAATTGAAGATGGAAGCTTTTATCAAGAAGATAAACTTTTGAAATCAATTGAAAATGCAAGAGTTAATAAATCTAAAATTCATCTAGTAGGACTCGTTTCAGAAGGTGGAGTTCATAGTCATATTAATCACTTGTATGGACTATTAAAC
>CAZRYA010000276.1:559-1544 GCA_964604235.1 uncultured Tissierellaceae bacterium
GCCGTGATGTAGGGCCTAAAGATGGATTAAGGGATATAGAAGGACTATTGGACAAGATTGAAGAAATAGGTATAGGTCAAATTGCCTCTATTTCAGGTAGGTATTATTCCATGGATAGGGACAATAGGTGGGATAGGATAAAGCTTTCCTATGATGCTATGACTCAAGGAAGAGGAAATAGGTCAGATAACCCTATAGAGGCAGTGGAAGAATCTTATAAGTCACAAGTTACAGATGAATTCATATTGCCAACTGTAATAGAAAGAAATGGTAAGCCTATTGGCCTAGTAGAAGATGATGATTCAATAATATTTTTTAACTTTAGACCAGATAGGGCTAGGGAATTAACCCGTGCCTTTGTGGATGAAGACTTCACAGGTTTTGACAGAGATAAGATACGGGTTCACTATACTACAATGACAGAATATGATAAGACCATAGAAAATGTAAATGTAGTATTTACCAATGAACCACCTAAAAATACACTAGGTGAGTATGTTAGTGCAAGGGGATTAAACCAACTAAGGAGTGCTGAGACAGAAAAATATGCCCATGTTACCTTCTTTTTTAATGGAGGCAGGGAAGAAGCTTTCCCAAATGAAGACAGGGTATTGATTCAGTCACCTAAGGTGGCCACATATGATTTACAGCCAGAAATGAGTGCCTATGAACTTAAGGATGAAATAATAAATAGGCTTGAAATGGATAGGTATGACTTAATAGTATTAAACTTTGCAAATCCAGATATGGTTGGACATTCTGGTATAGTAGATGCAAGTATAAAGGCTGTTGAAACAGTAGATACTTGTCTTGGTGAGATTTTAGATAAACTAGAAGAAAAAAATGGCTTGGCCCTTATTACGGCTGACCATGGAAATGTGGAGTCTTTAATCGATGAAGAGACAGGAGGAAAGATAACAGCCCATACTACAAATCAAGTTTTTTTAATATTTAGCCAACTTTCTCTAATATTTATCTTTATCCC
>CAZRYA010000276.1:1554-2203 GCA_964604235.1 uncultured Tissierellaceae bacterium
ATATGGAGACAAGGATAAAGACCTAATAGACGGCGGAAAGTTAGCTGACTTAGCTCCTACTATATTAGATTTATTAGAATTAGATAAACCTATTGAAATGACAGGAAATAGCTTAGTGAAAAAACATAATTAAGGGGAGATTAGTGTGAGTAGAATAACTGAAGTATATGCAAGAGAAGTACTAGATTCAAGAGGAAATCCAACAGTGGAAGTTGAAGTTTGGACTGAAGATGAGGCATTTGGACGTGCATTGGTTCCATCAGGAGCTTCTACAGGAGCATTTGAGGCAGTTGAACTTAGAGATGGTGATAAGACTAGATATTTAGGAAAGGGCACTTTACAAGCAGTAGAAAATGTAAATACTTTAATAGCTGATGAGATAATAGGTATGGATGTTTTTGATCAAGCCTATATAGATAAGGCTATGATAGAACTTGATGGAACACATAATAAGGGAAAATTAGGAGCTAATGCTATACTGGGAGTTTCTTTAGCAGTGGCTCGTGCAGCAGCTGATGAATTGGGGATGCCCTTATACCAATATATTGGTGGAGTGAATGCAAAAACACTTCCAGTTCCAATGATGAATATTTTAAATGGTGGAGAACACGCTGATAATAATGTTGATATCCAAGAATTTATGGTAATG
>CAZRYA010000277.1:0-2163 GCA_964604235.1 uncultured Tissierellaceae bacterium
GTACTTTGAAAGAATTGGAGACCATGCTGAAAACATTGCTGAATGGGTTGTCTTCTCAATTACTGGAGAACATCCAAAGAAAGATTTTTTAATGTTCTAGACCTATGATATAATCAAGTATAAATATTGAGGTGATTTTATGAACAAGGTTTATTTACTTGAAGACGATGACAATATTAGAGATTTAATCATATATGCATTAAATAACCAAGGATTTGACTCAATAGGTTTTTCTAACTATAAAGACCTATATACTACTATTTCCGATAATCCTCCTGACCTTATAATATTAGATATTATGCTACCTGAAAAAGACGGATACACTATCCTAAAGGAGATAAAATCTAGTAAAAACTTAGATCACATACCCATTATAATGCTATCTGCCAAAGAAAGTGAACTGGACAAGGTCAAAGGGTTAGACATGGGAGCTGATGATTATATTACTAAGCCCTTTGGAGTTATGGAGCTAATTTCTAGAATTAAGGCAGTTATGAGAAGGTCTCTTCCTAAAACTGTAGATGAAATTACCTTTGGTCCTATTTCAATCTCCCCTGATACTAGGAAGGTATATGTAGATGAAGAACTTATAGATTTAACCTTTAAAGAATTTGAACTACTCCTATATCTTATTGAAAACAAAAACATAGTCCTAACTAGAGACCAACTTATGAATCAGGTTTGGGGATTTGATTTTCAAGGAGAAACTCGGACTATAGATGTCCATATTAGAAGCTTAAGACAAAAATTAAAAAACCATTCTAACATAATAAAGACAGTAAGAAATGTTGGCTACAAAGTAGAGGTATAGACCATGGAAAAAAAGATATATAAAATCCTAGCAAGTATTTCTATAATACTAATCCTAACTACTTCTAGCCTACTAGCTTTTTTATACCACGATTCATCTGATATTAGTCAACCTTTTAGCAGGGTCCTAATTGGCATATCTCCACTCCTAGTTAGTCTTATGGTATTTGTACTAATAATACTCTACCTACTTTCTTCTAAGCTTACTGAATTTATCATCAAGCCTATGAAGAAAATTTCTGGAGAAATGGACCTTATGTCTGATAATGTATGGGATTATACAGAGACCTATGATGAACTTAAGCCTATTATGAAAGATATGGAAATTCAAAAAGCAGAAGTAAAACAATCAATTAAACTTCTTAAAGAAAATGAAGAATTTAGGAGAAACTTTACAGCTAATGTAACCCATGAACTTAAAACCCCCCTAACTTCCATAAATGGATTTGCTGAAATGATTGAATATGGCATGGTTAAAGAAGAGGACATTCCAAAGTTTGCTGGAATTATTAAAGAAGAAGGTACTAGACTCCTATATTTAATAGATTCTATATTAGACCTTTCTAAGATTGAGTCCCTTGATAATGGCCAGTTAGAAATGGATGAAGTTTCTCTAAGGGAAATTAGTGATAGGGTAATCTTAAAATTAAAGCCAAATTTCTTTAAAAAAAATGTAAGCTATACCATTGATGGAGACTGTAAAGTCATGGGAAACAAATCAATGCTTAATGATTTAATCACCAACCTAATAGACAACGGAATCAAATACAATAAGGATGGTGGCAATATTATAATAAGCCTATATGAAGATCTGGCATTTGGAGTTTTTTCCATAGAAGATACTGGACTTGGTATTCCGCCTGATGATCTAACTAGGATATTTGAAAGATTTTATATGGTAGATAAGTCCCGTTCTAAAAACTTAGGAGGCAGTGGACTTGGCCTATCAATAGTAAAACACATAGTCGAATCCCACAAAGGTAAAATAGAAATATCTAGTAACTTGGGCCAAGGCACCCATATAATATTTAAAATACCAAAAAGCAATCCATCCTAATACCTTTAAGTCTAGACTTCTATAAATAGATTATAAGTTTAAGCTTAAAGGTATTTTTATCATAAAAATATTCCATAAGGCCATTGTATCTAAGCAAAATATTTCACACTTTCTAGGCCTATCCCATGTAAATCCTTATCTTCTTTTAAGCTTTTTAATTCTCCCTTAACTTCATTTATAAGGCCATTAAAGGTATTTTCTATATTTAAAGTTTTTATAGTTCATATTGGGATATTTCTTCAACATTTATATATATGTTTCGAAATTAAAATGCACTTATTTCAATTTCTCCCTTA
>CAZRYA010000278.1:0-2154 GCA_964604235.1 uncultured Tissierellaceae bacterium
TGCAAAATACTTAAACTGTGAAATAGAAAATGTTTTAGTGGGAAATGGTGCAGTTGAAATAATAAATAACTTTATTATAGGAGCCAAAAGGGTAATAGTTTGCACCCCATCATTTATAGAATATGAAGAAAGAGCTATAGTCCATGGCAAAAAAGTTGATAAAATACCCTATAAAGAGGATTTCACCATAGATAATGAGGCTTTAAAGGATATAAAAAAGGGTGATTTACTTATATTAGGAAATCCAAACAACCCTACAGGCTTAAGAATCCCACAGGATGAATTAATAGAGATTTATAAAATAGTAAGAAAAGCAAAAGCCTTCTTATTATTAGATGAGGCCTTCTTTGAGTTTTGCCCTGAAGATTACGACAGTATTGAACTATTTAAGGAAGATGGCTATAAAAATGTAGCTATCATCAGAGCAGCTACTAAATTCTTTGCACTACCAGGCATAAGATTGGGATATAGCTGTACTTCCATGGAGAAAGTTCAAGAAATAAGTGAAATAGAACTACCTTGGAGTGTAAATTCACTGGCAGATATAGCAGGTCAATATATATTTGATGATATTCACTACATCAATGAAAGTAAAAAATATATAGATAAAGAAAGACAATATCTATTAAATGAACTATCTAAAATAGAGGGAATCCATGTTTATAATTCCCACACAAACTATATACTTATAAAGCTACTAGAACATGATGAAGACCATGCTTTTAAATATTTCCTACAACATGGCATAGTAATCAGAAAATGCTCCAGCTTTGTAGAATTAGGAGACAATCACATTAGAGTAGCTATCAAGGATAGGGAGAATAATGAGAGGCTATTGGCAGTATTTATAAAATATTTAGATAGGATAAGTGGTGAATAATATGTATATTAAAAATCCGATGGAAATCGAAAACAAAAGCATGGATATTATAGATGAAGTAATGGGAGATACGAATTTTAATCAAGAAGAGATGATTATAGCTAAAAGGATGATTCATACTACGGGAGACTTTGATTACAGGAAAATTATAGTCTTCCAAAATGATTTTATCCATGAAGCTAAGGAAAGCATATTAAGTGGTACCAAGATTTTTACAGATACCAAGATGGCATATATGGGAATTAATAAGCCAGCACTCGCAAAGGCAAACTGTGAACTAAAATGCTTTATAGATGATGAGAGAGTATTTCAAATGTCTAAGGAGTTAAATACTACAAGGTCAGCATGTGCAGTGGACTTAGCAGTTGAAGAAGGTATAGATGCCTTTGTAATAGGTAATGCCCCTACAGCCTTATTTAGAATATTGGAGTTAGTAAAAGAGGGCAAATTAAATCCTAAATTTGTTGTAGGTGTTCCTGTAGGTTTCGTAGGAGCAGCAGAATCTAAAGAATACTTAAGAGAATTTGATATACCATCTGTATCCACAGTAGGTTATAAAGGTGGTAGCAATGTAGCTGCATCTATAGTAAATGCCCTACTATATATGGTAGTGGGAAGATGAGCTTAGATTTATATGTAATAAAGGATGGAAAAAACCTTAGATGTGGTTATACAACAGGAAGCTGTGCAACTGCTGCAGCCAAGGCGGCAACTATGATGCTGGAAACTGGTAAGATTGTCAGCTATGTAAATATAGATACTCCTGCAAATATTCCCCTAACCCTTGAAATCCATAATCCAATAATAGAAAAAGACTATGCATCTTGTTCCATTATAAAGGACGCAGGAGACGACCCAGATAACACAGATGGTATCCAGATATATGCCAAAGTAAGCAGAAGAGATGACGAAGATATAGTTATAGAAGGTGGAGAAGGTATAGGGAGAATCACAAGAAAAGGATTGTTTGGAGAAATTGGAGAAGCAGCTATTAATCCTGTACCTAGACAGATGATAAAAAAGGAAGTAGGAGGGGTTAGCCCCAAAGGATATAATGTATTGATTTATGCACCTGAGGGAGAAAGAATAGGTAGGAAGACCTTCAATGAAAACATTGGAATAGAAGGTGGTATCTCAATTATAGGAACCAAGGGCATAGTATATCCTATGAGTGAAGAGGCCCTTTTAAAAACCATATATATGGAAGTAGATATGATACCTGCTGAATATGGTTTGGACCATATAGTAGTAGTTCCTGGAAATTATGGTGAAAA
>CAZRYA010000279.1:0-2137 GCA_964604235.1 uncultured Tissierellaceae bacterium
GTATATCTTCTGATAGATCCTCATTATAAGCTTTACCATTTATGAATAAAATCTCATGATTTTCCATCTTTTCAATTAAATCCCTCAGTTTCATTGCCCCACCCCTTACATTCCACTAAAGAACAATTCCACCCTGTCCTTTGGATACTTTATTTCTTCTAATCTTTTCTTTATTTCATCTTCAAATGTATAGGATGTGATTACTATTCCATCATGGTCATAGTCTTTTATTTCATCCCTGGATATTATCTTATATCCTAATAATTCCTTGTTTTCTTTACCTATATTGTCATCCACTAAGGCAACTACCTTAAGTGGCCTATTTGTTCTTCCCTTTACTATGGAAAGTATAGTTTCTGCCACCTCTCCTGCTCCATAGAATAAAATATTTTTATAACCCTTCTTCTCTAGCTTATCCAAGAACATTTCTATGTTCTTTTCAGCTAACCGATAAAGAGATAATAGTTCATGATAATAAGTAATAGAAAGAAAGTTTTTTCTCTTTATACCTTCAGCAGTTATATTATAGTGAACAACTTTTAGGGATTGATAATCTCTAACTAAATATCCCTGTTCTTCTAGTCTATCCATGTATACATTAATAGAAGAAGCTGCTGCTCCAATAACCCTTGCCATTTCATGTTGGGAAGTTCCTGTAGGTTTTGATTCAATAAATTCCAATAACTTTAATTCTTTTAATCTTGCTGAAGGGCTAAAAAATTTCATAAATTAGTTCTCTCCTTATATTTTATTCAATATATGAACAATATAATTGTACCATGGCTCGTTCATATTGTAAATGATTATTTAATTAACAGTTTAAACCTTTTCCTCTAGGTTATCCAGGTATATTTTTATGGCCTCTTTCTCTGAATGATATATGGATAATAGTTCATTATAATAAGCCCTAGAAAGACTGTCTTTTCTTTCAATACCCTTGGTGGTTATTTTATAATGAACTATATTGTAAGATTGGTAATCTTTAATTAGATATCCTTGTTCCTCAAGTTTATCAATGTATACTGCTACCATAGATGAAGCCCCACCAGTTACCTTCGCTATTTGGCTTCCTGTGGTCTTAGGATTTGATTCAATATATTCTAATATTTTTATTTCTTTATATAAAGGTGTAGCCTTCAAAAATTCCATAAAAGAAGCTCTCCTTTTTCATTATTTACATAGCATTTATAATTACTATAACTCTGTTTAAAATAACTTATCAAACAATTATCCCTTTACATAATATAATTATTTTCAATTCCTTAATCAATTCCTTATCCACATCATTTCCCATTCTTATTATTTCATATCCTGCTCTAATAAAATCTTGATGTACCTTTACT
The DNA here is from genome assembly GCA_964604235.1 of uncultured Tissierellaceae bacterium. Taxonomy (GTDB): domain Bacteria; phylum Bacillota; class Clostridia; order Tissierellales; family Tissierellaceae; genus CAZRYA01. The sequence continues at coordinate 1,344 of CAZRYA010000279.1, forward strand.
GGTAAAATCTGAGTTCTTTCTAGGAAATTTATATATTCCTTAACTTTATTATTATCTAGATCTTTTCTTAATTTATAAACTTCCTTTTTAATCTTCTTTCCATCTAAATAAACTTTAATAAATATAATATTTAGAAGAATTAATAAGAAAATCATCAGATAAAAAAGAAAAATTGATCTTAAGTAAACATTTCTTAATGAAATATCCAATCTTATCCCCCATAATTTCATAATAAAAAAATTTTCTCTACTTTTTCCCCTATATTATATATTAATAAACCACTTTTTTCTTGTCATTTTAAAATAATCTATATATTTTTATTAATTCTTCTACTATATCAAATTTAGTTTTCATAAAAAACTTATTGTATTTCTAAAAAATATAGAATATAATAGGGATATAATAAGGTAAACCATTGGGATTATATGGTTTACCATAGGATACCACAGTTTACCAAATGGATACCTTAAAACTAGCCAAAAGGAGGGCTTAAAATGTTAGAAAATCAAGCAAAAACCTTATCTTTTAAGACAAATGAGGAAGTTTCCAATTCCTTCGATAAATTGGAAGCCAAAATAAAGGAAGTAGACCCTACTTTAACTAGGGGTGATGTTTTAGCTACTGTTATTTTAGCTGCTGAAAAAACAATTATTACTGAAGATAATATTAAGTTGGCTACCAGAGAAGAACTTAGGCTTATAGATCAGCATACTCAAAGATTAAAAGATATATATTTATCTATTTTTAAAAGGTCTGAAGACCACCAACTTATGGCCACCAACAAGGTAAAAACT
>CAZRYA010000280.1:0-2108 GCA_964604235.1 uncultured Tissierellaceae bacterium
TCTTCTCCAAAAGGGTCAAATGCTGTTAACAATAATTTCATATCCATTACCTCCTATTTAAAATTTAAAAAGCAAAAGTGTACATTATAATTATATGGATAAGCAACATGGTAAGTGCCATTGGTAGCTGGGACTTTATGATTACATACTTATCCTTCGTCTCAAGTAAAGCTGCTGGCATTATATTAAAGTTGCCAGCCATTGGAGTACAAAGAGTTCCACAATAACCTGCTGTTAAACCTAAGGCTCCTACCACTACTGGATTAGCACCCTGCATAATTAAAAAAGGTATACCTACACCTACTGTTATTACAGAGAAAGCCGCAAATCCATTACCCATTATTATAGTAAATAAGGCCATAGCCACACAATATACTATAACTGGAATTAATTTGTTTTGTTCAGGTATTATATGAGTAACTCCACTGGCTATAACATCTCCAACTCCTGCCACTGTAAATACTGATCCCAAGGCTGCCAATACCTGTGGTAGTATACCTGATGAACCTACATTGTCCATTAGCCTCGTTCCCTCCCTTACTGCTACTGAAGAGGTTTACTTAGTTATTATAAGGGCAACTACTAAGGACACCACTGCTGATACCCCTATGGCATTATTTGCACTTATCTCTGTAAAGGTTGCTACTGTAAAAGCTGTTATTGCTAAAAATAGGGCTGGTATAAAGACCTTATAGCCAATTTTATTGGCATTTGCTCTTATTTCTTCTGGGCTAGCCAGGTCACTTTTACTTTGTTTTACCCCACCCTTCATAGCGGATAAAATAGCTATTAAAATAACCATAAGACCTGTAATCCAACTGGCAAGATAGGGCCCTATTATGAAGGTTCCTGCTAAGACAAACCAAAAAGCTGCTGTTATCATCCTATTTTCCATATTGCCATCCCTAAGTGCTTTTAAGGCAACTAGTATAAATATAAGTCCTATTATAATATAAAATACTTCTGACATTATTGCATTACTCATTTTTGACCCTTCTAAACCTACAAATGGATTCTTAAATAATTCCATTATTCATTACCTCCATTCTTCTTATAATCTCTTTTAAATGACCTTTCCAATAGGCCATTTTGAATACTACCTACAAGGACAAATATTATAGCTATTGGTATGGACATTGTAGCTATCTATAGTGGGTTAACTTCGTAGCCTTGTTCTGTAAGTGTACCCACTATTAAAAGAGTTCCAGATGTTCCCATGAAACAGTTTTGTGCAAAGAAGTTTCCGTAGTTTTCATTGGCCGCACTGTGGCCCTTAATCTTATCCTTTGTCTTATCTGTAAGTTGGCCATATTGAACTTCTGTTGCCGCTGTTGCCATTGGTTCGATTATTGGCCTGATAAATTGAGCATGGCCTCCCAGCCTAACTGAAAATGCTGATGCTAAAGAACGAACAGCCAGATAAACTGATAGGATTTTTCTAGTGGACACATTTTTCAACTTTTGGATTAAATCAGTTGCCTTCTCCTTAAGTCCATACCTTTCAAGCAGGCCTATTACTGGTAGGCTCAATACAAACAGGGTTGCTAAACGTTGACCTATGAAGGCTTGTCCAAGTACAGATAGGATCTCCATAAAATTTAATCCTGCTACAAGGCCTGTTACTACCCCAGCCAAGATAACTGTTGCAATAGTATCCTTTTTAAGTATAAAACCTATTACTACTATTAAAATACCTACTAACTTTAATACTTCCATTAAAACAACCCCTTTCTATTTTTTCTTACATTTTACACTACCCTAATTATTTAATTTTTTACATTATATTAATAACACTTAATACTTTTGAAAATTCAGAAATAAAAGGGATAGGCCTTAATAAATAAGCCTATCCCTTTTATTTAATCTTTTAAATATAAAAACTTTTCCTTAGTCTAACTTGAATCAATATTTTATAAAGTTTACAAAAGAATAAAGCCCTATAAATATAATATTTATAGGGCTTTATATGTATATAAAACATAATTCAAGAAGGCAAATTTTATATAATCTGTATTTTGCAAAAATATAGATTATTCTGTATACAGATTATTATAACATAATTTTTTATCTTGTACAGCCTTTTCTATATTTTGCTTTAATTTTTTGTT
>CAZRYA010000281.1:0-2103 GCA_964604235.1 uncultured Tissierellaceae bacterium
TAAAAAGATTGGCGATGAGATAAGGGAATTAAGACTACCAGGAGTAACAGTTGATGATGAAAATAGAAGATATTATCCTTATGGAAATTTTGCAGCCCATATTCTAGGATTTACTAATTCTGAGAATGTGGGTCTTTATGGTATAGAGAATACATATAATGAATATTTAATAGGAACTAGGGGGAAATCTGTAAAAATAAAGGATAGGTATGGAAGAAAATTACCTTTTGACGAAGACAAGGTATATGATCCCTTAAATGGTTTGTCAGCAATCTTAACGGTAGATGAAACTATTCAGCAGTTTGCAGAAAAAGCAGTAAGTAAGTCAATAGCTGAAAATAATGCAAAAAATATTTCTGTTATAGCTATGGATCCAAATACTGGAGAGATTTTAGCCATGGTGTCTAAGCCAGACTACAACCCCAACTCTCCTAGAGAGGCAAGAAATGAAGCTGAAGCTAAGAGGTGGGCTAGTTTAAGTCAAGAGGATTTAACAAATGAAATGTTTGCATCTTGGAGAAACTATGCAATTAACGATATTTATGAACCAGGTTCTACCTTTAAATTAATAACAGCAGCAGCAACAATAGAGGAAAACAAGGCAAATCCCAACACTTGGTTTAGGTGTACAGGTGGTATTAGGGATATAAAGGGTGTAAGCTTAAAGTGTTATAGTACCCATGGAGATATTGATTTGAAAACGGGCTTGGCTAAGTCCTGCAATGTAGTATCTGTTCATTCAGGCCGTATGTTGGGTAAGGAAAATTTATTAAAGTATGTTAGGGCTTTTGGCTTTGGAGATTTAACAGGAATAGATTTAAATGGTGAGGAGTATGGTTTAATACCAAATTCTCTGGCAGAGATGACAGATGTTCGCTTGGCCACAGTTTCCTATGGCCATGGTATTGCGGTAACTCCTATACAGTTAGTTACTGCAGTTTCAGCAGTTGTAAATGGAGGAGACCTGCTTATACCAAGAACTGTAAAAGAATTAATAGATGATAATGGAAATACAATAGTAAAATTTGAAAAAGAAATAAAGAGAAAAGTAATTTCTAAAAAAACTTCTGAAACTATGAGGGGAATGATGGAAGGTGTAGTTGATGGAGGTACTGGAAGAAATGCCTATATACCAGGCTATAAAATAGGTGGTAAAACAGGAACAGCAGAGAAAATAGTTGGGGGTTCTTACGCACCAGGAAAATACATAGGATCTTTTATAGGTGTTGCTCCCTTGGATGATCCTAAAATAGTTCTTCTAGTTGTGGTGGATGATCCAGAAGGTTTATATAATGGAGGTCTTGTTGCGGCACCAATAGGTAAAGAGATACTGGAACAAACCCTACCCTATCTAGAAGTTCCAAGAGAGCTTGAAGAAGATAGGTCTAAAGGGGAAGAACTTATACTTGTGCCAGATGTTACTAACAAATCAATAGCTGAGGCAGGTCCAATACTTTATAATTTGGGTTTAAAACATACTACTGACTACAGCAATCTAAGTGATAATTCTATAATTTTAGGGCAGAATCCTTTACCTGGAACTTATGTCGAAAAATCTAGTATAATAGACTTGTATTTAAATAAAAACAAAGAGGAAAACCTAGTAAAAGAGACTAATATAATGCCGGATTTAATGGGTAAAACAAAAGAAGAAGTTGTGGTTTTATTAGATCAATTAGGTTTAACCTATGAACTTCGAGGTGAGGGTAAGGTTATCTACCAATATCCAGTAGTTGGAGAAAAGATAAGTGTTGACTCTATAATAGAAGTGGAATTAAAATAGACAAAAGCAACTTAAAAGTTGCTTTTGTTATAATGAGGGGTGGATTATGAAGTTATTAGATGTATTAAAAGATTATGATTATGAACTATTACAAGGAAGTTTAGATACTTGGATAGAAGAAGTAGAAAATGATACAAGAAGAATTAAAGAAGGCTACTTATTTATAGCGGAAAAAGGTTTTACAGTAGATGGCCATGATTTCATAGAAGAAGCAGTGAAAAATGGTGCTATTGCCGTAGTTGTAGAGGAGTTAAATGTTCAACTAGATCCATCTATAAGTGTAGTGAAAATCAAGGATAGTTTAGATGGCTTGGCTAGGT
>CAZRYA010000282.1:0-1458 GCA_964604235.1 uncultured Tissierellaceae bacterium
AAATACTGCCTTATGTTTTTTAGTTATTTCATATTCTCTTTCTTCAAAGTCCAAGCTAGGATATAAATCTTCTAATTCTTGAGAGTTTATAAAGTGTATTTCATCAGGTAACTTATTCCTTAGTTTTCCTTTAAATATCTTATTAATATGTTCTTCCGTCTTTTTAAAAACTTGATAGATTTCATTTACTATATGCCTTAAATAATCTTCATTCCTATCTTCTTTAGCTATTATTTTTTCCCAATCCCACTGGTCTACATAAATAGAATGGGTTCTATCTAAAATTTCATCAGGTCTGATTGCATTCATATCTGTGTAAATACCTTCATACATCTTAAAACCATACCATTTCAAAGCAAACCTCTTCCATTTGGCTAAAGATTGAACAATTTCTAGATTTTCACCATGTCTTCTCATTTCAAAAGAAACAGCCTTTTCATTTCCCGTTAAATTATCATTAAGACCACTAGAGGGTTTTACAAACAAGGGTGCAGATACCCTTATTAAGCCTAATGCCTCCCCTAGTTCTCTTTCAAAATAATCTTTTATTTCTTTTATGCCTATTTGTGTACTCCTTAAATCCATAACACTACCTCCTAAAATTTATAATAAAAAAAGTCCTCCATCCCAAAGGACGAAAGACTTCGTGGTACCACCTTAAATTATACTAATCGAATACTAACATATTCTTGCAGATATATCGGTCTACCTACCGCCTAGTTCTACTCTTAAACAATTTCGACTAGATACTCAAGAATGTTTTTCATGTATATTTTCAATATTAGTTCTCATCAGCCTAATTTTCTGTAATCTTCCATATACATTACTTTTTTCTATCACTGTAAATTTTTTATTAAATATTATTATATTACACTAGTCTGTTAAAGTCAAGGATATTTATCAAATTTCCAAACCCGATTTAAGTTGGTTATAAGCCCCTTTAAATAAAGCTAAATCTTCTCCCCCTAACCAAGTATAGATTTCATCTCTTTCTAAAATCAATGGCATCCTATGATGGATATAGGAGACTGAAGGATTAGCTTCCTTAGTTATTAAACTAAAGGCCATATACTTTTCGATCTTAGAATCCTTATCAAAAATACTAAGCTGGAGACTTTCGTCTTTAAAACTGTCATAAAGACCTGCTAAATACATCGTCTTCTCACTTCTATTAATGTAGTACTTGTCTTTCCCATTCCATTCATAATAGCCATTTACAGGAATAATACACCTATTTTTATCTACTAGTTCTTTAAAAGTAGGTCTATCCTTTAAACTTTCTACTCTTGCATTGATAATTAAATTTTTACTTTTTCTATTAGGAAAACCCCACTTAGCCCCTATTACTTTTTCATTTGTAACAATGGGAATCAATAAGCTTGGATAAATCTCTCCTAAATCATATCCCTTATTTGTAATTCCATTTAAGCTTAAAACGTCTTCCTTTAATAAAAATCT
>CAZRYA010000282.1:1468-2091 GCA_964604235.1 uncultured Tissierellaceae bacterium
TACCACACATAATATCACCCTGTTTATAGTTATTCGTCTCCTCTTTCAAAATCTGTATTTATAAATACACTTCCTTCATTTATTTTACCATAAATATTCCTATCTTCTTCATTTGATAAATAAATATAAATTTTTTCTCCCTCATTATAAGCAACTATAGACAAATTATCCAAATCTTTTATTCTCAATATATTATCACTTATTCTTTCTACCTTGTATTTCATAACTTTATAAAACGGTTTATAAAAGTAGACTTTCTCATCGTCTATTACTATATGCTTATCTTCTTCCTCCATTCCACCCTCATTTAAATAAGTTCCATTCATCTTCTTAGGATTCCATTTATAAATAGATAATTCTTTAGATAAATCAAATGAAATATATAATAGTAAAATAATAACAATTATGGATATATATAAATTGGAAAATGAGTTTAGAATGATAAGACAAAATAAAAAATTAATGGTATACCATACTATACTTGTAAAAGAAGAAAAAGAGCTCTTAAAATTAATCGAAAAACTAAGTATAAAATAAATACATATGAGGAAGTACAAGAGATAGGGGCCATTTAGCGGTAGTGTGAAATAGTTTGTGTTCCATCCATCCAAGTTTATAATAAT
>CAZRYA010000283.1:0-2065 GCA_964604235.1 uncultured Tissierellaceae bacterium
AAGAACAGTAGGATCAGGAGTAGTAACTAAGGTTTTAGCTTAATTTTATAAAAAAGGGGCTGAGTCTTTGACTCAGTCTTTTTAAATCATTGTCATTAATGGATAAAATTTATTGACATAGAAAAATATTTGTGATAATTTATATTAGTATATATGAGCAGTTTTGGGAGGTGTAGTAAATGAGAGATAAAGTAAAATTAGCTTGTACGGAATGTAAGCAAAGAAACTATGATACAACTAAAAATAAAAGAAATAACACTGAGAGAATAGAACTTAAAAAACATTGTAGATTCTGTAAGACTCATACAATCCATAGAGAAACTAAGTAGTTGAATATATAAGTTAAGGATGTGATATATATGACAACAACACCAGCAAATACAGAAAAAACTAAAAGTGTTAGTAAATACTTTAAAGGCGTTAAGTCTGAAATGAAAAAAGTTATTTGGCCAAGTAAAAAAGAACTAATTAGCTATACAGGTGTAGTAGTTATGATGAGTGCAATTGTAGCTCTTATAGTATGGGCATTGGACTTTTTAGTACTTGGAGGAATAGACTTTATAATCAAGTAGTATAAAGGAGGGAAGGGACTGAGACTCCCTAAATTATGTCGGAGAATAATAGAGAAGAAAGGGCTAAAGATGCAAATTGGTATGTAGTCCATACTTATTCTGGCCATGAAAATAAGGTTAAGGCTAATCTTGAAAAAATGGTTGAAAATAGAGGAATGATAGATGATATATTTGAGGTTGCAGTTCCTACTGAAGAATATATAGATAATAAGACTGGAAGTAACAAGGTGAAAGAAAGAAAAATGTTCCCAGGTTATGTTTTAGTTAAAATGATTATCAATGATGAATCCTGGTACCTAGTGAGAAATACACGTGGAGTAACAGGATTTGTAGGACCTGGCTCAAAACCAGTACCTTTATCTGAAGAAGAAGTTAAGGCATTAGGAGTACAAGAACAAGCTCTTGCTTATACAGATTTAGTTGTGGGGGATTCTGTTATGGTAACATCAGGACCTTTTGAAAACTTTACAGGAAATATTGAGAGTATAAGTTTAGAAAAGCGTAAGATTAAAGTTTATGTTTCTATGTTTGGTAGAGAAACTTTAGTTGAGCTAGATTTTGAACAAGTAGAAAAGATATAGTTTTTTAAAGCGAAAGCTTTTTAAATAGATGTACAATCAGTGGGAGGGTTAATCCCGCTATACCACAAGGAAATTAGGAGGTGTAAATTTATGGCAAAAAAAGTCATAGGTTTAGTAAAATTACAAATACCAGCAGGAAAGGCAACTCCAGCTCCGCCAGTAGGAACAGCATTAGGACCTCACGGAGTTAATATTATGCAATTTACGAAAGAGTTCAATGCTAAAACAGCAGATCAAGCAGGCTTAATAATACCAGTAGTACTTACTGTGTACCAAGATAGATCATTCTCTTTCATAACTAAGACACCACCAGCTGCAATTTTAATTAAAAAAGCTGTTGGATTAGAGTCAGGTTCAGGAGAGCCAAACAAGAAAAAAGTTGGTAAGATCACTAAAGCTAAAGTTCAAGAGATAGCTGAACTTAAAATGCAAGATTTAAATGCTGCAGATGTTGAAGGTGCAATTAACATGATTGCAGGAACAGCAAGAAGCATGGGAATCGAAGTAGTAGAATAATTAATACGGTGGGAGGAAATTCCGTTAAAACCACAGGGAGGTAAGTAAATGGCTAAAGTAGGTAAGAATTATAAAGAGAGTTTAAGCTTAGTAGATAGAAGCAATTATTACGATGTTAAAGAGGCTGTTGATTTAGTTCAAAAGACAGCAAAAGCTAAATTTGATGAGACTGTAGATTTATCAGTAAGATTAGGAGTAGATCCAAGACATGCTGACCAACAAGTTAGGGGTGCAGTAGTACTTCCTCATGGAACAGGTAAAGAATTGACAGTTGTTGTTATTGCTAAAGGCGATAAGATTAAAGAGGCTGAAGCAGCAGGAGCAGAATATGTAGGTGGAGAAGAATTAATAGCTAAGATCCAAGGTGGATGGTTTGACTTTGATGTTATGGTAGCT
>CAZRYA010000284.1:0-2044 GCA_964604235.1 uncultured Tissierellaceae bacterium
AACTTGCCAATATAATAAACGAAGGGGCCCTAAGAGCTATTAGGATGGGCCGTAACTTAGTAGCCCAGTCCGACTTGGAAGAAGCAGTAGAGGTTGTTATTGCTGGTTACCAAAGAAAAAACGCAGTAATTTCGGATAACGATAAAAAAATTATTGCCTACCACGAAGTAGGACATGCTTTAGTAGCTGCCCTTCAAAAAGATTCTGCACCTGTTCATAAAATAACCATTATTCCAAGAACTTCTGGAGCCCTTGGTTATACTATGCAAATTGCTGAAGAAGAAGAAATCTTAATGAGCAAGGAAGAAGCCTTGAATAAAATAGCCACTTATACTGGTGGTAGGGCTGCTGAGGAGCTAATATTCAATTCTATTACTTCAGGAGCATCAAATGATATTGAACAGGCTACTAAGCTGGCTAAGGCTATGGTTACCCGCCTTGGTATGAGTGATAAGTTCGGAATGGTTGCCTTAGAAACCGTATCTAACCAATATTTAGGTGGAGATTCTTCTCTAGCTTGTTCTCCTGAAACAGCTTCTGAGATAGACAGGGAAGTCCAAGAAATTATAGGTAGGTCATATGACAAGGCAAAGACTATATTAAATGAAAATATAGATAAACTACACGAAATATCTGAATACCTATTAGACAAAGAAACCATTACAGGAGAAGAGTTTATGGAAATTCTTCATAAATAAATAGGCGGTGATTATATGAATATATTTGAAATCTTTCTACACTTTTTATTCTACAGTTTTTTAGGTTGGATTGCTGAAACCATATATTGTTCAGTCTTACAAGGTAAATTTGTATATAGGGGTTTTTTAAATGGACCCCTTTGTCCAATTTATGGCTTTGGTGCCATGTTTGTCATCTACCTTTTAAAACCCTTTGCAAATAATATATTTATATTATTTATTGCCGGTGTTATAATCACTAGCAGCTTGGAGTACTTTTCTAGCTTTGTCCTAGAGAAAATATTCCACATGAAATGGTGGGACTACTCTAAGAACTTTTTAAATTTAAATGGTAGGATTTGTGCTTTAAACTCCAGCTTATTTGGTATCCTATCAGTGTTTGCAGTCAGAAAACTCGATCCATTTACAAGTAATTTAGTGGGTAAGCTATCACCTAATGGGGCTATGTTTTTATCTATTGGATTTTTCATATATTTTATAGCCGACTTTGGAGTTACTACTTACACTCTTCTTAAAATCAAGGGAACTCTTAAAAAAATGGAGCTTATTATTACAGAAGCAAAAGATGGCATGGAAGAAAAACTTTCTGGTATTAAAATAGATGTCTTTGAAAGAAGGATATTTAAATCCTATCCAACTCTTGTTTCCAAAAAATACCCTCTTGGTTTAAGTAGGGTAAAAAATTTCTTAAAAGAATATAAAAAATAAAAGAAAAGCCCCTTAATGGGGCTTTCCCTATAAATACTCCTGTATTTTTCTTATTATCAATTCTCCTCTTAAATCTTTCTTTCCTATTATCTTAACATGTTCAGTATTTTCATCTTTACTAAAATACATATCCTTGTACTCAGTTGGTGTCAAACCATACTTTTCTTTAAATATTTTATTTAAATACTGGATACTGGAAAAACCGCATAAGTCAGATATTTCATTTATCATCAAGTCTGTAGACAGGAGTAGGTTCAAAAATTTATTCAACCTTATATATTGTATATAGTCCCTAAAACTTATTCCCAAATTATCCTTTATAAAATGAGATAAATAGTATATATTCAAATAAAAGTTATTTGATAAATCTGTTAGAGTAATACTTTCTATATTTTCATTCATATACTTTAGTATGCTTTTAAGTTGGTTTAAATTAGGATGGTCTTCTAGCTGTTCTGGTTCCTCTATTGAAAATTGCTTTATTAAATCAGTTATAGTAAGTATGATTTCACTTCCTATAAAGAGTTGATAGCCTTTTTCATGCTTATATAAGTACATAGCTACCATACCCATATGCTTTTTCATATAGTCCAAGTAGGTCTTATCCTCTTCTGTAAAATTATTTCTAAATCTTATAT
>CAZRYA010000285.1:0-2024 GCA_964604235.1 uncultured Tissierellaceae bacterium
CTCATTAAAAATACTCTCTTCTTCCTAGTTTTATAGGATACAACCTGTATTATTACAGATAGGGCCTCAATAAAATAAATAGCTCCTACAATTGGAATAAATAAGGTAAGATCAGTAGTCACTGCTAAAGCCGCCACTGCTCCACCTAAGGTCATTGATCCAGTATCTCCCATAAAAGTTTTTGCTGGATAAAAATTATATAATAAAAATCCTAATAATGCACCTATTAAAACCGTTGAAAAATTTAAAATTTGTGAATTTGCAAGAAAGTTTCCTGCATATGCAAAAAATACCAATACTATTATAGTTACTGATGAAGCAAGTCCATCCAAACCATCAGTTAAATTAACACTATTTACCGTTCCCACTGTAACAAAAGCTATGAATGGAATGTAAAGCATGCCTAAATTTAAAATCATATCTTTTAAAAATGGAACTTTTAACCCTGGCCCCACATTGGATGTTTTATATTGGTAGTAGGCTAATATAAAAGCAAAGACAAATTGCCCTAGAAGTTTTTGATAGGGTTTTAGCCCCTTATTATCTTTTCTAACTACAATTATATAGTCATCTATAAATCCAATTAATCCAAAAGCAAAGGCAGATAAAAGAATGATACCATATTCTTTATCTATATAACCTAAAAGAAAACTTGTTATTAAAAGAGAAAAGAAAAATATAAGCCCTCCCATAGTTGGTGTACCGTTTTTCTTTAAATGACTTTGTGGCCCTTCTTCTCTTACTGTTTGTCCTATTTTCAACTTCCTAAGCCAAGGTATTAGAACTGGTCCTAATATTGCTGATATTAGAAAACCTACACCTATATTTTTCATTATGTTACTTGATATTTCCATAATTTCTCCCTTCAATTACTATTTATTTAGATATTCAAAAACAATTTCACTTTCATTGAAATCAATTTTTTTATCTCCTATTATTGTATAGTTTTCATGTCCTTTTCCTGCTAATAAGATTATATCATTTTCTTCAGCTATTTGAAGGGCATATTTTATTGCTTCTTCCCTATTGGTTATTTTTACATATTGTCCCCTTATATTTTCCATACCAGCTACTACATCTTCTATTATCAAATCTGGATCTTCATGTCTAGGATTATCTGATGTTACAACTGCTATATCACAATTATTCCCCACTACAGCACCCATTTCAGGTCTCTTTGTCCTATCCCTATTTCCGCCTGCTCCAAAAACTACTATAACCCGACCTGTTGCAAAATCTCCAATTGTTTTTAAAACTTTTTCTAGTCCATCAGCAGTATGGGCGAAATCTATTATAACCTTGTATTCTGTATTAGTATCTAAGACTTGAAACCTACCTACAACTCCACTTAAATTCTCTAGACCCTTCTTAATAGTTTCTAAATCTATACCCATTTGTAGCCCTATACCTGCTGCACTCAATCCATTGTAGACACTAAACTCACCTGGAACATTTAGCCTAACACTTTGACATTGATCCATATAGGTCATTTGAAAGTCCACGAAAGATAAACTATATCTTATATTACTTGCTATTAAATCTCCTTGTCCAAGACCATAAGTTAAAACATTTTTTTCTTCAAATCTACTTATTATTTCACGTCCATAAGGGTCATCATTATTTACAACTATTTTTTTTGATTTTGGAAATAAAAGAGCCTTACTTTCAAAGTAATTATCAATTGTCTCATGGTAATCCAAATGGTCTTTAGCTAAATTTATAAAAACCCCAACTTCAAAGTCCATATAATTTACTCTTTTCAAGGCCAAAGCATGGGACGAAACTTCAATTATACAAGTTTTTATTCCTTGGTCTACCATCTTTTTGAAATACCTATTTAATTCAAGGGCATTGGGGGTTGTGTTCGTATTTTCATAGACACAATCCCCAATTACAGTTCCCACTGTTCCTATCACGCCTATTTGTCTCCCATATTCCTTATAGATGCTTTCTAAGAAATATGTAGTTGATGTCTTACCATTAGTACCCGTAATACCTATTAATTCAATTTTATCACTTGGCCT
>CAZRYA010000286.1:0-2008 GCA_964604235.1 uncultured Tissierellaceae bacterium
CTCGCGGGCTCTACCGCCGGTGAGGATTTCCACCTCCCCCTGAAGATATATTACATCTCTAGTATAATACCTAGTATATATTTTGTCAAATTATAAACCTTTAATTTTTTGTAAAAAAGTCCTATTGTGGTCTATTAAAACTTGTACATAGCCATTGAACATGGCGTTTACCTCTTGGTCACCTGTATCTACTAAAAGCGGCCTGTCTCCCAAGGATAGTAGTTTGGATTTAGTAGATATTATTGTAATATTATCCCTACCAACAGCCCTAATTACATCACTACTTATCTGTTGGTTGCCCCTACCAAAGACATAACCTTGCCCTCCAATGGTTGTTACAAATATCTTGGCCTTTTTTCCCTTAATAGCTTCTAGTATTTCCTTCTCACTGGCATCTTTTATAAGTTGCTTCTTATTAAGAACAAGGTCTACCCCCAAAAGGCTATTATCCAGGCCCAATTCTTCCATTATAGGCCTTAGGGAGGTACCTGATCCAACTATATAGACTACATCTTCCTCCATGTCTTCTATCAGCCTAAGGGCTATTCCATCTAATTCATCCTCTTCTGTTGCTATTACTCCTGATTTTTGAAATTGAACTAGGTCTTCATCCTTAGGAACTGTCATATAGCCATATAGTTTTGCATTTACTATTTCTCTCCTAAAGGCTTCTTCATCTATATCCATCACTTCTTGTGGCTCACTGGTCATATTTCCAATTAAAAATTCATGGGCTATCGTACCTGCTGATTTTGGGTCTATAGCAAATACTCCTGAGTGGATTTTTACTCCTGCTGGTATTCCTATTACGGGAATGTTTAAGTCAATTGCATTATATACATTCCTAGCAGTTCCATCACCACCTGCAAACATTATTAAATCAACCTTTTCATCTAGCATTTTAAGGGCAGCAGCCTCTGTATTATGAGGGCCAAAGGATTCAAGTTCCCCACTAAGGACTAGGGTCTCAAAACCCAAGTCCTTTGAAATATCTTCTCCCATATTACCTGGATAAGTATAAATAACCAGCTTATCCCTTAAGTCTAATAATTGTTCTAGGCTTCGTCTGGCCTTTATGCCTGATTCTTCTTTAGCTCCTAGGTCTCTTGCCTGTCTAAGAACTTCTTCCCCATCAGTACCCTTAAGCCCTACTCTTCCCCCCATTCCAGAAATGGGATTTACTATAAAACCAAGTTTCATAATGACCTCCTATAAATCTTTTCTATGAACTACCCTTCCATCTATCATAGTAAGCTTTACATCATAATCTACATCCTTTAACGGATTTCCCTTTATCAGTACTAAGTCTGCATCTTTTCCCACTTCAATACTACCTATCCTGTCATCTAAACCTGCTATTATGGCAGAATTAATCGTAATGGCCTTTAGGGCTTCCATCTCATCTAAACCTGCCCTGTGGGCCAAAGCTGCACATAGGGGTAGACTTTCAAGTGGTGTTACTGGCGAGTCAGTAGTTATTGAGAACATAACCCCTGCTTCATGAAGAATCCTTGGTGTATCAAAAGTTTTATTTTTTAGTTCAAACTTGCTCCTATCACCAAAAGTAGGTCCTACTATGGCATATTTACCTTCTTTAGCCAAGTCCTCAGCTATTAAATGGCCCTCTGTACAGTGGTCTAGGGTTATATCTAAATCAAATTCCTTAGCTATCCTAATAGCCGTAAATATATCATCTGCCCTATGGGCATGAGCCTTTAATGGTATTTCTTTTTTCATAACCGGAATCATTGCTTCCATCTTCATATTAAATTCTGGGTAAGCCGACTTATCCTTAGCATTTTCCTTTTTCTCTAAATAGTTCTGAGCCTTAAATAGGGTCTCCCTAAGAATAGATGCTGTTGCCATCCTAGTCATAGGAGCCTTGTTCTGACCATTATAAACCCTCTTAGGATTTTCTCCAAAGGCTATCTTCATAGCAATAGGACTTTTTATTAGCATATCATCTATCCTATGGCCATAGGTTTTTATTGCTGCAGACATACCACCT
>CAZRYA010000287.1:0-2004 GCA_964604235.1 uncultured Tissierellaceae bacterium
AGTTTGAGTTTCAGAAGTATCGGACTGAGATTGAGCTGCAGCTTAAGAAGGAGAAGATGGAATTAGAGAAGACTAAAGCGGGAGCCAATAAGGATAATAAGCCAATCCAAATAGTTATAAAGCGAAAAGGTGAGGACGAATGATAGAAAAAGAAGTAAATCCTCACTTTGAAGATTTTTTATTCGACTGGACCTATAGGACATATTTCCTAGTAGGGGGATATGGTTCTTCAAAGTCTTATCATGTAGCTTTAAAAACCTTACTTAAATGTCTAGAAGAAAAAAGAAAGGTATTAGTAGTAAGAGAAGTCTTTGAAACCATAAGGGATAGTTGCTATGCGCTGTTTGAAGAGCTGATTTATGACTTAGGACTAGATGGGGTAGTAAAACCTAAGGTGAGTCCTATGAGGATAGACTTTCCAAATGGCAGCCAAATAATATTTAAGGGGATGGATAAACCACAGAAGTTAAAATCTATCCACGGAGTCACTATCATATGGATGGAAGAATGTTCAGAGCTTAAATATGATGGATATAAGGAGCTGCTAGGAAGAGCAAGACATCCGAGTCTTTCAATACACTTCATTTTATCAACTAATCCAGTGGGAGAAGATAACTGGTCATATACTCATTTTTTTAAAGATGAAGTAAAGGAAATTTTCATGCTTGATGATGAAGATTTATATAAAAAAAGAACAATAGTAGTAAACAACACCTATTATCATCACTCAACAGCTGATGATAATTTATTTTTGCCACAAAGTTGCTAGGTTGGGTAGGTTTGGTGTAAATGGTGTAAGGGTTTTACCACAGTTCAGTACTATGAGCCATGAAGAGGTTATGGCTAAGGTTGGTGGAATTCCTGAAAGATTCTATAGAGTGGGTATGGACTTTGGTTTTGTTGATTCCTACAATGCAATACTTAGAATGGCTATAGATGATAAGAACAAGTACCTATATATTTACTGGGAATATTATAAGAACGATATGACTGATGATAAAACGGCTGAGAAAATAAAAGAGTTTAAAGAGACTAAAGAATTAATAAGGGCAGATGGAGCTGAGCCTAAGACAATAAAGTATTTCCAGCAGCAGGGATTTAAAATGATAGGTGCTAAGAAGTTTCCAGGAAGTAGGTTGCAAAATACTAAGAAAGTAAAGAGATTTAAAAGGATAATATGTTCCGAGAGTTGCGTTAACACCATTAGAGAATTGAAAAACTTAACTTATAAGCTAGATAAGCAAGGGCATATCATACCAGATGAATTTAACATAGATCCCCACACGTTTTCGGCCATGTGGTATGGATTAGATGGGTATGAAGTTGCAGATATAAAAGAGAAATCTAAGGCAAGGCCAAGAGGGGTGAGGAGAAAAAGATGAGTCAAGGAAAAAGGAAGAAAACAAACACTGGAAATGCAGGGTACATTGATATAATGAAATCTGTTGAGGGAAAGGTAGTAAAGAGTTCCAACCAACTTGAAAGCTTTAAGGATTTATATGGTGATGTATTAACTCCGCCATATGAGCCGAAGGATTTACTGAGGATAGTGGAGGAGAGCTCATACTTAAAACAGTATATAAAAGCTATGGCGACGAATATTGCTATGTTTGGCCATGCTATAAAGTACAAAGATGATTTTGATTATGACAGGCAAGAAGATGAAGAAATTAAAAAGGAAGCAGACCGAGAATGGGATAAGTTAACTAGGCTATACAAGTATATTAACCCTACAGAGCAATTAAAAAAGGTTATAGAAAAGATGGTCATAGATAGGGAGTCCATTGGTTGGGGTACCATAGAAATAATGAGGGATGGTAAGGGTGAGGTAAGTCATGTTGAGTATTGTAGGGCTGCTAATATTAGAATATGTAAACTGAGTAATAAAGAGTCTAAAGCTGTAGAGTTTAATGTACTGGAAAAAGACGATAAGGGAGAATACACCAATCAGACCTATTACAAGAGATTCAAGAAGTTTGTCCAAATAGTAGGGGGTAGCAAGAG
>CAZRYA010000288.1:0-2001 GCA_964604235.1 uncultured Tissierellaceae bacterium
ATTCTTTTATTTAAAGAACATACAAAGGCTATTATAAAAAAAGAAAAACCTAAAATGCTTACTAACAACAAGCAAAAATACAAAATCTTAGAAGAAATGGGTATAAAAAGAGTTTTCTTAATAGATTTTGATGAAAATTTGATGAAATTAAGTCCGGAAGAATTTATAAAAAAAATATTATTAGATAAATTAAATGTAGATACAGTTGTAGTAGGATTTGACTACAGGTTTGGTCATAAGGCATCAGGTAATACAGAAACCTTACTAGATCTTTCCAATAAATACAATTTAGATGTTGAAATAGTTCAACCAATAGAGCTAAAAGATATAGTAATAGGTAGTAGTAATATTAGGAGTTTAATAGAAGTAGGTAATGTAAAGAAGGCCATGGATATATTAGGCAGACCTTATTCAATTATAGGGAGAGTAATACCAGGTATGAATAGGGGAAATAAGTTAGGATTTCCTACAGCTAATGTAGATGTAAATCAGGACTATGCAGTACCTAAAGATGGAGTCTATAAAACAAAGACAATAGTTGGAGGCAGGGAATATTTATCTGCAACTAACATAGGCGTAAATCCAACATTTAATGAGAATGAATTGAAAATAGAGACTCATATTTTAGATTTTAATGAAAATATTTACGATAATGAGATAGAAATTGTATTTTTAGATTTTATAAGAGATGATATAAAGTTTCAAAATAAAGAGGATTTAATAGATCAAATGGAAAAGGATATAAAGATAATAAGAGGACAATAGACCTCTTTTTATCTTTATTTTTTTCTAGTTGAAGTTTGACTATATTAGTAGTAGAATATGAAGGTAATATACATAAAAAGGAGAGATATAATTGATTATTGAAGAGTTTTTAAAGCTGCTAATACCTTATATAGCAGGTGCTTTAGAGGCGGTGGGAGTTTTTATAATAGCCTTGGCAGGAGTTAGAAGTTTTATTCAATTTGTAAAAGATGGATTTAGCTTTGATAATAGTCAGCTGGGTATAGAGTTGGCAAAAGCCATGGCCTTAAGTTTGGAGTTTAAACTTGGAGCAGAAATTATAAAAACTGTAATAATTAATACTTTGGATGAATTTATAATTGTTGCAGCAGTTGCAGCACTTAGAATTGCAATTACTTTTGTCTTACATTGGGAGATTAGTTCAGCGGGAAAAGAACATTAATTTTCACAAAAAAATGTTTACATTAGTAAAAACTTATGATAACATAAAGAAGTACCTATGACTATGTTCTACGTTCCTCGCCGTAATACATGGCTTAGGTGTATAAAAAAATTTGGAGGTGTTTTATTTTGTTAACTAAAGAGATAA
Source organism: uncultured Tissierellaceae bacterium (assembly GCA_964604235.1). Lineage (GTDB taxonomy): Bacteria > Bacillota > Clostridia > Tissierellales > Tissierellaceae > CAZRYA01. The sequence goes on from CAZRYA010000288.1 coordinate 1,334, forward strand.
AAGAGCAAATAATTAATGAGCACAAAATACATGAAGGTGATACAGGATCACCAGAAGTACAAATAGCTATATTAACTTACAGAATCAACTATTTAAATGAGCATTTAAAAACTCACAAAAAAGATCATCACTCAAGAAGAGGTCTGCTAAAAATGGTTGGACAAAGAAGGGGACTTTTAAAGTACCTACAAAAAACTGATGTTAATAGATATCGTTCTTTAATTGAAAAATTAGGAATCAGACGTTAATAAGAGCGGGGTTATACCCGCTCTATTAATTTATATAAGAGTATTACTAAATAAAGAAGGAGGTACAGAATGGAAAGAGAATTTAAATATTTACTAGATGGAAAAGAATTTATTGTAACTACTGGAAAATTAGCTGAACAAGCTGATGGATCATGCCTAGTTCAATATGGAGAAACTATGGTTTTGGTCAATGCAACTGCATCATCCAAGCCAAGAGATGGAATAGACTTTTTCCCATTAAGTGTAGACTATGAAGAAAAGCTGTATTCTGTTGGAAAAATTCCAGGAGGATTTATTAAGAGAGAAGGCAGACCTAGCGAGAAGGCAGTATTAACTTCTAGATTAATAGATAGACCTATAAGGCCTTTATTTCCAGAAGGATATAGAAATGATGTACAGGTTATAGCTACTGTTTTATCA
>CAZRYA010000289.1:0-761 GCA_964604235.1 uncultured Tissierellaceae bacterium
AATTAAATAGTGGCTATTTTGTGGGGAAAGGGGTACCTATGTTATTTTTTTACATCATAGGTTGAAAATCGTGTAAAATAGAGATATAGTTAGATTAGAATATTCATTTAACTTCAAAATGGAAGAAAGAGCCGAAAGTGCTCACAATAAGGAGGATATAATGCAGAAAAGAAAAAACATTGCCATATTATTAGTTAGTATTATGTTGTTTGGTCTCTTGCCATCACCGGTATCAGCAGCATCTACTAATAGAGTAGATCGTGTAGTTACAGTTACGGAAGGACAGGAATTAGATTTAAGTAATGCTCCAAAGCTAGTAATAAGTCTGAAGGATACATACACAACAGAGGCAGCATTTTATTTAAGTTTAGAAAATGCAGTTTGGGGTGAGTACTATAAAGAAGACGTTGTAGTACAAAAAGAAGTAGATGAAAGTGGGAAGGTTATAGGAGCGGCAACGGCTTCGAGGGTAAGCGACTCTGAATTAAAGATAGTAATATCAGGTACTAAGATGAACCACTCAGGAAGTGAAATTATAATTCCTCTTGCCACCAAAATATTGGGTGGGGAGGCAATCATAAACGTTGAACCTTGGGATACAATCATTACAGCTGGAAAATATATATTTGCCGTTGCTCATAATAAAGACAAAGCTTATGTGCGGGTTGAGAGAGCTGAAGAAAATATAATGTACACAAAAGGCACAATCCCATCGATAAATATTGAAGAAAGATATATGGGACAATTGAGCCGTGGAGAAA
>CAZRYA010000289.1:771-1962 GCA_964604235.1 uncultured Tissierellaceae bacterium
AAGCAAAGAAGAGCGGACTATAATGATAAATATGGATCATCCAGATTTAGAGTTCCATTATTTTAGTATGGATAATATTTCTTTAATAAGGGGATTTGAAAAGTTAACTGGGGTTGAGGCTCAGTATGGTAAGAATAGCGATGGATCCGACAATAGAAGGCAAATACAGGTTATTCTACCAAAAGATATGACGGTATCCCAAAGAGGAGGTTTGGAATTTAAGGACTTAATGATTAGGTCTGTAGTCCCAAACCCTAAATATGGTGATATTGAAATAACTGTAGATAGCCTACTGATACACAAAACAACTGAACGCGTAGGGAGAGTAGAGTATTATAGTAATGAACTAAGGGTTATAGACCCTATTAGTCTTATTGGTGGGCAAAAAAATAAAGTTAGCTTTAGTTTATCAGAGAATTTAGATGATAGCTTTATTCCTAATCGAGTAGTTGGGCTGTTATTTAATGGTGTGTATTTATCAAATGATAAAGTTGATCAGATAGAGGTTAAAATAAAACATAATGAAGAGGAGACTAAACTATTACAGTTACCTACTATTAAAGATAAAGATGGATATGTAGTTGGGTTTAATTTTATCCCAACTGATTTAGTAGACGGAGAAAAAGACTGTTTTTTATTTCAGGATGTAGAAGTTTATAGGCCTTTAGGTTTATTAGGTGGGGTAAGCATAGAAGCTGATGGCCGTGCTATTGGTGAAAAGCTTTCAGCAGAAATAATGGGAAATCATATTCAACCAGTCAATGTGTACTTAGATAAAATAAATATTGAACAAGGCATTACTAAAATTCACAATAAAGAAATAAGTATTATGGAAAATATAAATGGTGCTTTTAAAGAGGGGAATTTAATCCTGAGTTTTTTAGAGGATGCTGATATTAAATTTAGCAAAGTACCCACAGTAAGAATAACGGGAGATTTAGAAGTAGGAAAACCTAAAATCATAGATGGAAAACTCATGATTCCGATTATAAAAGGTTCAACAGCTAGATCTACTATTGACATAGTAGGAGGAGAAATTACACTTAGTAACACATCTAGCTATGGGAAAAAGGTTTTATATGTAGATGGAGATGCTCTTACAAAAGATGGTTGTGACATAGGTGATGGATTGAGTTATGAATATGTAAATATTGAGCAAAGTAAACCAAGACCACCATCAAGTGGTAGTGG
>CAZRYA010000290.1:0-1959 GCA_964604235.1 uncultured Tissierellaceae bacterium
GTCTGCACCCTTATATTTTATTGTCAAATAGTCTTTTTTTATTCCCTGAATATCTAACCTTTCCACACCTTCATATTGTCCAATTCCGTGGTTTTCATGTACAACATAATCACCTATATTTAAATCTACAAAAGTTGTAGTCTTACTTCCTCTTTTATGTTTTTTACCTTTTCGCTTTTGATTTCCAAAAATATCAATATCCGATATTACCTTTAGTTTAATATCCGGATATTCAAAACCCCCATCTAAACTTCCTTCTAATACTACTACTTGTGAGTCTAGTAATTGGTTTTCTAGTGGATAGTTCAGGTTGTTTTCAATACCTCTATCCTTAAGTGCCTTACTCAAGCCTTTAGCCCTATCTTCTGTTCCACCAAACAAAATTATCCGATACTTTGACTTCCTCAAGTTAGATAAATCCCTTGCAAGCAGGTCTAATTGATTATGGTAAGCTTCCCCTTGTTTAACTGTAAAGTTTACAAGCTGCCTACCACTTCCACTCTTGCCTGACAGTATACTACTATTTTTTATTAGGTTTTTCCTTAAAAATTTATCATCCAATTCTATTTTATCATAAAATATATTCTCATAAGATGATAAGACTTCTCCGATCTCAAATAAATCTCTAAATTTATATAGGTTATCTTCTTCTAAGTTTTTTAGCCTATCATCTATTCTCCTTGGATCATCTAAAAAAATAAGGGCTTCTGAATCCAAATAATCTAAAACAGAGTTAATCTTTTCCTCTTCTATATATGGTATCAACATATCTGTATTAGATATATACATCTTTTCCCTTATCTTTTCTATATACCTATTGAATTTCAACTTAACTTTTTCTTTTTCTATTTCTTTTACCTTACTAGACCTATCTAGTTTTTTTAAATCTACTTCTATTCCATTAATAATATTATCTCTTTCACTATCTTCTATTAAAACATCCTTAAAAGGGACTATTGTCACTTGGTCCAAATTATCTATAGACCTTTGGCTATCTTTATCAAAAGTTCTAATAGAGTCTATTTCGTCATCAAACAATTCTATTCTTATAGGATTATCTTCTGTTGGTGGGAAAAAGTCTAGGATACCACCCCTAATACTAAATTGACCAATTCCTTCAATTATATTTACTCTTTCATAACCACCCTTAATAAATAGATTTGAAATTTCATTTAAATCTATCCTGGTATCATAATCTATATGAAAAATATAGGATTTTATAATATACTTAGAAATAACCTTATCTATCAATCCATCTATAGATGTTACTACTATATTTTTCCTATTACTTGCCAAGCTATAGAGAACCTTCAACCTGGAATTTGTCCTCTCATTACTATGAGCATCAATGTCATAGGGTATTATTTCTTTTTTAGGATACAAAATCGCTGAACTATCATCTATGTTTAAAATATCTTCATATAGTTTTCTACTTCTTATCTCATCATAGGTTACAAGTAAAACTTGTCTATTTAAATGCTGATTTAACCCATAGACAAACTGGCCCATATTTTCAGTTATTATTCCTGAACTGATAATAGGACTTTCTCTTTCATTTATATATCCATCTAACTCTTTTAAAGTATCTATATAAAAATTCAGCATATACTAAACAACTCCTAGTTAAATAGCCTTAAGCCCAGGATTAATCCTGGGCCCTATCTAGCTTGTTAAATTTATTCATAGCAGTATCAATATCTTCTCTTATTAAACTTTCTATAGCCTCACTGGCAAGTTTAATGGCCTTATCTACACTGACTGCTTCCTCTTTGGAAAATCTTGACAATACAAAATTGGCCAAGTCTTGCCCTGGTTTTTTACTGCCTACTCCTAACTTCAATCTTGGAAAATCCTTAGAGCCTAAATGGTTAACTATAGATTTCATCCCATTATGGCTTCCTCCGCTACCATTTTTCTTAATTCTAATAGTAGAAAAAGGTATATCTATATCATCAAATA
>CAZRYA010000291.1:0-1935 GCA_964604235.1 uncultured Tissierellaceae bacterium
AGGATTGATTTTTTCAAATTCTGCAAATGGATATGGCCATAGGGTTATAGGTCTAATAAGGCCTACTTTTAAACCTTCTTCTTCTAACTTCTTAATGGCTGTTTTAGCTATCCTAGAAGTAGTACCATAGGCTGCTATTACAACATCTGCATCTTCTATATTATAAGATTCTACTCTTACCTCTGTTTCCTTCATTTGACTGTACTTCTTTTGTAATTTTATATTATGTGCTTCTAGAGATTCTGGATCAATGTATAAGGAGTTGATTATATTCGGCTTTCTCTTACCCTTTGTTCCTACTGTAGCCCAATCTTTTTCTGTTAAGTTTACAGCCTTAGTTTCCTTAAACTCAACTGGCTCCATCATCTGGCCTATCATACCATCTCCAACTACCATAACTGGATTTCTATACTTATCTGCAAGATCAAATCCATCTATTATTAAGTCAACTAATTCTTGAACGTCTGCTGGAGCAAATACAACCATTCTGTAGTCTCCATTTCCACCACCACGTGTAGATTGATAGTACTCAGTTTGAGATGGTTGGATACTTCCAAGTCCTGGTCCACCCCTCATTATATTTATAAGTAAACAAGGTAATTCTGCCCCTGCTAAGTAAGAAATTCCCTCTTGTTTTAAGGCCATTCCTGGACTTGATGAAGAAGTCATTACTCTGGCACCTGCACCTGCTGCACCATACACCATATTTATAGCTGCAATTTCTGATTCAGCCTGTAAAAACACGCCTCCTACTTTAGGCATTTCCCTAGACATATACTCCGGTAACTCTGATTGTGGAGTTATAGGATATCCAAAAAAATACTTACAACCTGCTGCAATGGCAGCTGCTCCTATAGCTTCGTTTCCCTTCATGAGAATTTTTGCCATATTTAAACCCTCCTTAGTTAATTAAAAGTTCATTAAAATCTTTCAACTGTTATAACAACATCTGGACATATAGTAGCACAATTTGCACATCCTATACATTTTTCTGGCTCAACTACACCTGCAGGATAATACCCCTTTGCATTGATTTTAGTCTTATCCAAAGCAAGTATCTTTACGGGACATACTGTAGTACAAAGACCACAGCCCTTACATCTATCCTCGTTAAAAGTTACTTTTCCTTTTGCCATATTTTTCACCATCCTTATTTTTTATAACATCCATTCTTCTCTCAAAAACATATTTATAGGAAATATTTCCCCCTCTAACTTTTCAGTTATAATAGGTACTATATCTTCTAACACCACATGGTACTTAACAGGAATACCTGTCTTTTTACTTACTAGACTAGCAAGTTCAGCCCCTTTTAAGACTTCTTCCTTAGTTGTTGACTTTAACAGGTGAGTATTGTTAACTATACCTGTTATCTTCCCTCTAGAAGCAACTTCAATTTTATTCATATACTCTAAAATTTTATCAACTTCTTGAGTTTCAGCCCTATTGGCATTTAAAACAAAAAACATATCATACTTACCTTCTTCAAAATAATCCACATACCTACCAAGGGCCATTGCTCCTACAGGATCTCCTCCAACATCTAAAATCGCATCATAAGATTCATCTTGTAACGGAGAATAAACCTCTGCTGAAACAGAAGGTACTTCAATTGCTGGAGACTCAATCTGTCCTCCAATTACCCTAACCCCTAAATTCTCTAGTTCTCTCTTTTTTTCCCTAGATCTAAAATACATATTTACTATATCTAAATCTGCTAAAGCAACTTTTCTATTTAATTCTGCTAACTTAGCAGCATAATTAACGCTAAATTCTGATTTACCTGATCCATAATGCCCTATTATAATCCTAATTCTCTTATCATTTGTAATCATAATTAACTCCTATTATTTGTATTCTTTAGCTTCTTCTTCTCCTCTTAAAACTCTAAGTCCACCTTGGGCTAAAGCCATTAATTCGTCTTCCCCTGGATAT
>CAZRYA010000292.1:0-1929 GCA_964604235.1 uncultured Tissierellaceae bacterium
GGATGATGGAAATGAATATGGTGTTATAAACATGAAAGGTGAATACATAATTCAACCAGAATATAAGGATATAAGATTATTAGGAGAAGGTTATTTTGCCGTAAGCAAGGAAGGGGACCTAGGGGATGGTAGTCTTTACACTATAATAAATAGTAAAAATGAAGTAATAACAGAATCAGAGTATTATACAGTTGGAGGAATAGTCGGTAAAATAAATAATGGATTAAACACAATCCATGAAAAATCTGGCATGATGATTCCATACTTTCCTCACAACCAAAAAGAACTAGACAATATATTATATGAAGATGGAAGTTTAAGAGATATATTTTCTGATACTATAATTGATGAAAATCATATGATGATAATGGTTAAGTTAAAGGGAAATCTAGAAGATAGTGAAATTGACTCTATCTTTAAGGAAGTAAGCGACGCAATGGATGCAGAAGACTTTGATGTAGATTTCATAGTTTCAGGAAAACCTGTCTTAGATTCCTCTCTAAGGGCAGAAATGAAATCCAATATGCTAATAATGGTTGCCTCAGCTGTAGCCTTAATGCTTATAATACTTAACCTAGTTTTTAGGGTTAGGTGGAGGGCACTAAGTCTTGGCATAATCTTTGTATCAGTTCTAGCAACCTTAGGACTTATGGGACATTTAAATGTTTCCATGACCATGGTTTCCATGGCAGTCTTTCCTATCTTAATTGGCCTGGGTATAGACTATTCTATCCAGTTTCAAAACAGATATGAAGAAGAGCACTCTGTAAAGATTACTCTTGAACAAATTGGTAAAGCCGTAGGCTTGGCTGTATTGGCTACGGTACTAGGTTTTGTATCCCTATTTGCTTCCCCTGTACCTATGATACAGGACTTTGGGAAGATGCTTACCATAGGCGTTATAGTTTCTTTTATAGGCAGCATCTTCTTACTGATGCCAATCCTTGGGGCTAGAGATACAGTAGCAGCCAAGGCTAGGGATTTTAGGATAAAGGACTATGAAAAGGCAGGCCCTATAGATAAATTTTTAAAGTTTACAGTAAACTCAGTTATAAAACTAGCACCAGTCATACTAATAGTTTCCATAGGTTTGGCTACTTTTGGGCTTATAGCTGATAGCAAGGTAGGGGTAGAAACAGATATAGAAACCTTTATGCCACAAGATATGGATGCCCTTCATGATATTCACTACATTAGAGATATTGTAGGCTCTACAAATCAAATGGTTGTATTTATGGAAGATGAAAATCTTCTTGCTGAAAGTAACCTTAGTTGGATGAGAGATATAGCTAATGGGGCAAGAGATAAATTTCCAAATAAGATTGTAGACATCAAATATATAGATAATCTTGTAGAAAACTTCTCTGATATAGAAGACATAAACTTTGATGAATATATGGAGATTATGGATAAGGATATACCAGAAAGCCAAAGAAGGATGTTTATTAATGATGATAAGGATAAGGCTGTTATCCTAATGAATGTTGAGCATATGGCAACGGCAGAATTACAAGAATTTGTAGAGGATATGAAGACAATGTTAGAGGACGCCCCTATAAAGACCTCAATCACAGGAAAATCTGTCCTAGATGTGGAAATGGTCAAGGGACTAACTGATGGTAGGCTAAGGATGACTATTATAGGTTTGGGGCTAGTTTTTCTATCCATATTAATTATCTATAGATCCTTCTTTAAGGCTCTAGTAGCAGTACTACCAGTGGTCTTAATAGTAGGTATGTCTGGTGGCATTATGAATCTACTAGGACTAAAGTATACTCCAATAACAGCAACTCTTGGAGCCTTGGTCTTGGGAATGGGAACTGAAATGACCATCATGCTACTTGAAAGATACTTAGAGGAAAGAAATGAAGGCAAAGACAAAAGAAGGGCCCTCTTTACAACTATTAAATTTATAGGTAAGGCAACCCT
>CAZRYA010000293.1:0-1918 GCA_964604235.1 uncultured Tissierellaceae bacterium
ATGGCCAATCCTTTCCCATATACAAAAATCAATAACATTATAGAAATTCCCTCTCCCAGTGAAGCAAATAACATTTGGAGTAAAATTAAAGGTCTTTCTCGCCTACTTATTCCTTTATATATTTCCTTTAAATTATCCAACTCTATCTTCCTATACTTATCAAACAAATACAGGGGATTATACATTCTAATGTCTTTTCCATATGAAAAATCTGAGCTTATTGTGTTATAGTAACCTAATTTCCTACTAACTTTGGAAATATCGTCTTTTTTATCAAATGAAAAACCGACGATTTTTTTTGATAGTCTTGATTCTATCAGCACAGTAGTCAAAGTTAGTAGGATTATTAGGGGGGAAACCTTCATTAAAACAATTGCCAATATTATAGAGGCTACTAAATATTTTGAAATTTCAAATAATTTATGGTAAACTCCCTCTATTCCCAAGTTATTGGAAGATACTCCTTCTAATATAGCGTCTAAACCTGCAAAAAAAACTGGGTCTTCATAGTACTTAAAATCCATATTTAATGATTTGCTCAAAATATCTATAAATAATTCCATTCTAAAAAAAGTAAATTCCGTATAAGATTTATGATAAATATATATTTCTATTAAATTGAAACTTGCCCATATTAAAACTATCCCTATTATAGTAAGTATCAGCTTTTCTATTCCCAAACTAGTAGCCTCTATATAAGAAGATACTAGTTGTAAAACATAAACTGAAAATATCATAGACAATCCACCAAACAAGCCATACAATATATGGTTTGCCACTAGCTTAGGCTTTTTTAAAACAGGTCCATAGGCTTTTTTCAAAACATCTGCTCTATCCATTTTTATTCCCCTCCATATTTTTTAAGTAGATTTGCTAATTCTAGCATAGACTTTTTATTTATTGAATAGTAGGCCCTCCTACCTTGAATTCTTACCTTTACTAATTCATTTTGAATTAATATTTCTATATGATGAGATACTGTAGATGGACTTATCTCCAATTCATCTGCAATTTCTTTTGCATAATATTCTCTTTCACTTAATAATTCGATAATACTCAACCTAGTAGTATCTCCTATTATATTCAGTTGCCCCTTGTGCCTTTCAGAAGCCTTGATCTTATCTTCCTCTATTTCTGTAAGATAAAATACTAAAACACCTTCAATTCCAACATTTAAAAACCTGTTATTATCTGATATAGCTAGAGAGATTCCATTATAGATTATAGTTGAAATATAGTAATAAACAGTACTTTCTTTACCACTACTTATTTCATCTACATTAATAAATTCTGATATATATAGCTTATTAAAGTCATCTATATAGCCATCTTCTGTCTCGTATTTTTCCACAGACTTATCTACATAAGGCTTAATTTTATAATACTCCGCCTTATAAATCTCTTGAATTTTACTTAAAACTTTAAAAAAGTTTTCAAATATACTGTCTATATTTGAAAAGAATTCTAATATTAAATACTTATACTCTATTTCAATTTCTATTAAGTTTAAAACAGATATTAGATTTTGCAGTTCTAGATAAGCATCAATTTTTTCATCTTCTAAATCCATTGTTTCCTCATCTGATAAGCTTACATTATTAGTTAATAAACTTCCATATGATGCTATTTTAAAATTAAATAGGTTTAAATCATCTAAACTTTCCGCCTTGTTGTGGGCTATTGACTCAAGTAAGAATCTGGTCTTATTATCATTAAATCTTATTTTAAAATACTTTTCTATTTCTTTATAGGCATCTAGGACTTCAACTTCTAACTTAACCCTCCTCAAAATATTTTCTAAATAGTCCTTGTAATTATTGAAAAATTCAGTTTCTTCTAGACTTAAACTCTCTCTTACCTTTTCTTTTTTTACTATTTCTATATCTTCATATTGGTAATCAATTGCTTTATCAAGGAG
>CAZRYA010000294.1:0-1882 GCA_964604235.1 uncultured Tissierellaceae bacterium
GGTGGTTTATAAAGTACTGACGTAGAATCTCAGTATTAAATATTTCAGAACTTATATTTAATTTTATAAAATAAAGTAAAGCCAATATCAATTCCTCCTTATACCCTGTTTTTAAATTTTCGACATAATTTTACATCTAGTGATTACCAATAGTGATTAAACTAATTTATAAATTAATTTAATCACTATCTTATAATATAATCCATTAATTAGATAAACATCTTCTGCATAAATCCTTTTTTTAACTCTTTCATATATACTAGTTTCTCGTTTTCTTTTTCAATTTTTACATCTATATCAGATAAAAAGTGTGCTATTTTTTCCTGTTCTTTTAATGTTGGAAAATAGTCACTATGCTTCAAGAAATCTATAGGTTTAACAGCCATTCTCTCATATACTGTTCCTTCTTCATATCTTCTTATTCTATTTATAAAATCTGGCCTCGTTAGATAATATCCCATAAAAATATCATTAAAATTTTTATTTACAGTAAATGTTACATAGATTGGTGAAAAGATAATAGTTCCTAAATTATTTCTACAAATTACTCCAAATTTTAAATTAGCAGGATTATAACATATATCCCCTTTATGTGTAACTTTATATTGCTTGTTACTATCTCTTACTAAAAAGTCCCTATCAAATCTTTCTGTTTTTAAAGTAACCCCTTCCTTTGATAAACTTCCATGGGGAATTCCATTATCTTTCTCCAAATAGAATTTTCTTTCTTTTAATATTTGTGATAGTTTTTTCTTTTCCCATTCAGGATAATCTTCTCCATTTTCATCTTTAAAACTTACTTCTTGATTAAATATTTTCTGAATCATTCCTTTTTTATAATCTTTTAAACTATCTATTTTTTCTTCCTGTGTTTCTACTTTTTTATCTATTAAGGTAAAGAAGTTTGATATTTTTTCTTGCTCCTTTATATTAACTGGATTTATTACATTTATATTTTCTAAATTACTATTATATAGATGTACAACAGAAGCTCCCTCAGCTATTTTAGCCAAATCTATCTTTCTAGCTGAATTTATTTGATAACTTAAGAACTTACTATTAATAAATCCCTTTTTAGGTCTTAATATATTAATATCTCCACCTACTGCAACATTCTCGACAAATAAAGCAGAAGCTAAAGACATATCTAGTGCTGTTTCTCCTGATGAAGGTATTAAAACATCTCCAATTTTTCCAAATAGTAAATCCTTTTTATCAATATCAGTATAACTGCATACATCTTCAATTATTTCATTATAAGTGGTATATAACTGTCCATATAAAATACATTTTGAACCACTTTCTGATAACGCATTTTTAGGTATACCTTTACCTTTTTTGAAGCTCACAACTTCGCCTAACCTCTTCTCTTCCCACTCCCCATCAAACTCTGGAAATCTTAACTCTGGTACCTTCTTCATCCTAATTCCCCCCTCATTCTATCATTCCTATTAAGTGATCGTACTGTGTAGGAGTTATTTCCTCATCTTCATATGCTTCATATATCCTACCTTCTATTTCTACTATATCAACATTAGTTTCATCTTCTAAATATAAGTTTATAAGTGAAAGAAGTTCCTTATACTTTTTATTATCAATACTTTGATATTCACTCATTCAAATACCTCCTAAATACCTAATTCTTCGAAATATTTTTTAAGTTCTTCATCTATTTCTTCTATTTCTTTATCTATCTCTATAAGTCTACTCTTTACTAATCCTATATCTATTGGCTCTTCCTCCTCAAAGGTATCTACATATCTTGGAATATTTAAGTTGTAGTCATTTTCCTTTATCTCTTCTAGGGTTGCATTATGTGAATATTTGTCTATTTCTTCTCTTTTATTATAGGTGTCTATTATCTTCTCTACATCTTCATCCC
>CAZRYA010000295.1:0-1843 GCA_964604235.1 uncultured Tissierellaceae bacterium
TAGCAGGACATTTAAGAGAGAAAAATGGATATTACCAAATGATTTTAAACTATAAGGATGGTGATGGTAAAAGGAAGACTAAATCAATTAGTACAGGACTTGCCGTGAAAGGAAATAAAAAACGCGCAGAGGCCATGTTGTTGGAAATGAGAAAGAACTTTAAACCAGAGGATGTTATAACGGGCAGGGATACTCCGATGCATATATTGTTAGAACAGTGGATAAAGAACAAGGCTAAATCTTTTAATGACGAAACATTAGCAGTATATAATCATAATATTAGATTTTTTATCCGCCCATATTTTGAGAATAACACAACTAAAGTATGTGAGTTAAGTAGCACAATTATAGAAAGATTTTATAATCATGTAAAGTCAGAGCACCATGCTACTAAAAAGATTATCCTACAACTACATGAGATACTTACTATAACTATTGATTACGCTGTGGAACTAGGATGGATTGATAGTAACCCTACAAAGAATATTAACCCAGCGACTGATGAGGTGTCTATACTTTTTACAGACTTTATGCTTGATTGGTTGGAAATGATGAGGTCACGTATTGAACCTACAACCTTTGCATCATATAACAGTGTTATTAATAAGAGCATCATCCCTTATTTCAAAGAAAAAGCGTATACGCTTAAAGAAATGGAGGAAAACCCTAAATATATCCAAGACTATTATCAGCATGGATTAAATTCAGGATTATCGCCAAATACAGTTATACGACGCCATGCTAATGTGCGTAAAGCCCTGCAACATGCTTTTCAACTGGATTTAATTAAATCTAATCCAGCAGACAAAATAGAACGACCTAAACAAGAAAAGTTCAATGCTTCTTATTACACAGAAGAAGAACTTATTAAACTGTTTGAAGTATCAAAAGGAGACCCTATGGAATTAGCCATTATCTTAGCAGGTTTCTATGGTCTACGCCGAAGTGAAGTTCTTGGGTTAAAGTGGGATGCTATTGATTTCAAAGCAAAGAAAATTTCAATACATTATACTGTAACGGAAACCAATATTGGTGATGGTAGAGGTAACATTGTTTTAGAGAGAAAAGGGACTAAAACAAAATCTAGTGAGCGAATACTTCACCTAGTTAAGCCAGTCGAGGATTTGCTTATTAAAATGAAAAAGGAACAAGCTGAGAACAGAAGACTATGTGGCAGTAGCTATAATGAGAAGTATCTAGAGTTTATAAATGTAAATAAAATGGGTGATAGATTAAAGCCTGGGTACTTAACACAGCACTTTTCCATACTCTTAAAAAATAATGGATTACGTAAAATCAGATTTCACGATTTGAGACATACTTCTGCCAGTCTACTATACAAAAAAGGTAGAGGATTGAAAGAAATCCAAGAATGGCTAGGTCATAGTGACATTTCTACAACATCTGATATTTATACACATTTAGATTATAGTAGCAAGGTTTCTTCTGCTAATGCTATTTTATCTGTACTAGAACCTACGCAAGAAGAAGCAGAATCTCATGGTGACTAAGAACTCTTGGCATTAAAAAAGCTCCATAGTTAAGGGCTATGGAGCCTAAGATTTATGGTGCCGATAACCAGAGTCGAACTGGTACGAACATTCGTTCGTCGCATTTTGAGTGCGGTGCGTCTGCCAATTCCGCCATATCGGCTAATGTTTTATCCGCAGTATCTACTTCATCCAATAGATTTTGGAGGGATGTGTAGGAGGGATATTGAGAATACTACAATTTATTTAGTTGCTGTAGCCTTTGATTTATAAGGCTTTCAGTGTTTCGTTACTATAACAAACGAATTAGATTTTGAGTCCAGCACGTCTGCCAATTCCATCACAGCGGCTTA
>CAZRYA010000296.1:0-1839 GCA_964604235.1 uncultured Tissierellaceae bacterium
CGATACTATTGTGGTAATGGATAAGGGGAGAATTCAACAAATAGGAAGCCCAATAGATATCTATAATGAACCTAAAAATGCCTTTGTAGCAAAATTTATAGGGGATAGTAATATTATTGATGGAACTATGGTTGAGGATTTTAAGGTTAAGTTTGCAGATGTTGAATTTACTTGTGTAGATAAGGGATTTAAGCCTATGGAAGATATAGATGTGGTTATTAGGCCAGAGGATATAGACCTTAAAAAATCTGGTGAAGGAAAACTTCAAGGTCTGGTTGACACTGTAATAGTTGGCTAGTTCACAGTACCATAATGAAAGAAGAGGGAACTAAGGTTGGCATAGATATACTACCTGAAAATATTCATATAATGAGAAAGATTAAGAAGGTGATAGAATGAAAATGAAAAGGGCAGCATATCCATATGTGTTATGGATGGCGATTTTTATAGTAGTACCCTTATTGTTGGTTTTGTATTTTGGGTTTACAACAGGTAATAGTAAAGATTTTAGGACCTTTAAGTTTAGTTTAGATAACTTTAAGGCATTTTTTCAGCCTGTATATTTACAAGTCCTAGGCCGTTCTATATCACTTGCCTTAAAATCTACAATTGCCTGTCTCATTATTGGATACCCACTAAGCCTTATAATAGCCAGGGAAAAGCCGAGAAAGAGAAATGTTATGATGCTGTTAATCGTAATTCCTATGTGGATGAACTTTTTACTTAGGACCTATGCATGGCTAAGTATTTTGGGAAGAAATGGCCTTATAAACAGTTTTTTGGGAAAGTTTGGCATTGGACCACTTAACTTAATATATAATGATGGAGCTGTTTTAATGGGTATGATTTATAACTTTCTACCCTTTATGGTTCTTCCAATATATTCAACCCTAATAAAGATTGATAAAAACCTTATTGAAGCAGCAGAGGATTTAGGGGCTAGTAGGCTACAAACTTTAATGAAAGTAACTTTCCCACTAAGTATACCAGGTATAATGAGTGGGATTACAATGGTATTTATACCAGCAGCCAGTACTTTTGTCATATCAAATTTACTAGGGGGAAATAAGAACAACTTAATTGGAAATATAATAGAGCAACAATTTAGATATACAGGAGATTGGCACTTTGGGTCATCTATGGCCATAATACTAATGATTTTTATATTGGTGACTATGGCGTTTACATCTAAGTTTGACAGAGAGAAGGATCCCAAAGGAGGAGGTAGGGGACTATGGTAGAAAAGTTTCTTAAAAAATTATATGTAGGCTTGGCATTTTTATTTATATATGCACCTATTATAGTCTTAATAGTATTTTCCTTTAATGCCTCCAAATCAAGAGGGGTATGGACAGGTTTTACCTTAGATTGGTACAGGAAATTATTTACCAACAGGGAGGTTTTATCAGCCTTTAAAAATACCATTATAATAGCTGTTATATCTTCTATCGTATCAACTATAATGGGAACTTTTGCCGCAATAGGTATTCATAACATGAGGGGGAAGTCTAAGAAGGCTGTTTTGAACTTAAATTATTTACCAGTAATTAATCCAGATATTGTAACAGCAGTTTCGCTAATGGCATTATTTAGATTTTTAAGGATTAATTTTGGAATGACGACTATGCTTTTGTCCCATATAGTATTTAGTACACCCTATGTTATTTTATCGATTTTGCCTAAATTAAAACAGATGAATAAAAATCTAGCAGAAGCAGCTATGGACCTAGGTGCAACACCTTTTTATGCAATGAGAAAGGTGATAATTCCTCAAATAATGCCTGGAATTGTTACAGGGGGGCTTATAGCATTTACTTTATCTAGAGATGATTTTGTAAT
>CAZRYA010000297.1:0-1820 GCA_964604235.1 uncultured Tissierellaceae bacterium
CAAGGGGTGATTCTCCTGTATCAGTTGGTTCATAATTTTCAACTTCTGGTAGTCTTACAGGTAAATCTGCTTCTGGTACTGGTACCCAACCACAAGTTTCACAGTGAACTAATGGTATTGGTTCACCCCAATATCTTTGTCTTGAAAATACCCAGTCCCTAAGTTTATAGTTTATCTTTCTCTCACCTAGGTTTTTCTCTTCTAAGAAGTCTGCCATTTTTTCAATAGCCTCTTCTACTTTTAATCCATCTAAAAAACCTGAATTTATCATAAAACCATTATCTGTATTGGTAAAAGCCTCTTCTTTAACATTTCCACCTTCTACAACTTCAACTATTGGCATATTAAATTCTTTTGCAAATTCCCAATCCCTTTGATCATGGCCTGGTACTGCCATGATGGCCCCTGTTCCATAATTCATTAGGACATAATCTGAAACCCATATTGGCATCTCTTCCCCATTGGCTGGATTAATAGCCCTAAGTCCTTTAATTTCCACTCCTGTTTTATCCTTCACAAGTTCTGTTCTCTCAAACTCTGACTTATGACTTGCTTTTTCTCTATAGTCTAAGATCGTTTCATAATTTTCAATTTCATTTTTATATTTCTCTAATATTGGATGTTCAGCTGCAATAACCATATAAGTTGATCCAAATATAGTATCAGGTCTAGTTGTAAATACCCTAAGAGCTTCTTCTTTTCCCTTAATTTTAAAATCTACTTCCATACCTATAGAACGACCTATCCAGTTTTTCTGTTGGGTACTAACTGACTTTAAAAAATCCACATCATCTAGGTCATCAATTAACCTATCTGCATAGGCTGTTATTTTTAACATCCATTGGTTCTTTACCTTTTGAATTACCTCTCCACCACATCTTTCGCAGCCACCATTTACTACTTCTTCATTGGCTAATCCTATCTTACAAGATGTACACCAATTTATAGGCATTTCTTTTTTATAGGCTAAACCATTTTCATAGAATTTCAAAAATAACCATTGAGTCCACTTATAATATTCCGGATCTGTAGTATTGATCTCTTTAGACCAATCAAATGAAAAACCTATATCTTGAAGCTGTTTTTTAAAGTTCTTAATATTTGTTTCTGTTACTTTTGATGGATGTATCTTATTCTTTATAGCAAAATTCTCTGTCGGAAGCCCAAAAGCATCCCACCCCATTGGGAAAAGAACATTATAGCCCTGGTATCTTCTCTTTCTTGCTACTATATCCATTGCCGTATATGGCCTTGGATGACCTAAGTGCAAACCATCACCTGATGGATAAGGAAATTCTACTAGTATATAGTATTTTTCTTTATCTGAATTTTCTTCTGCCTTATAAACCTCTTGTTTTGCCCATATATCCTGCCATTTTTTTTCAATTTCGCTAGGATTATATTCTCTCATTTCCATTCCTCCTTATAATAAAAAAAGCCCCTCGTCTCTGTTAGAGACGAAAGGCATACTTCCGCGGTACCACTCTTGTTGATAATAAATTATCCTCTTAAATAAGGTAACGGCATTTTCCCGTCTAAAGCTACTGTATTTCACCTTAGATACTCCGAGGCTAGTTCAACCAATTTCAATGCTACTTTCCACCAAGCAATAGCTCTCTTAAAAAGAAATTTAATCTAATACTCCCCATCAAAGTTTTATTTTTTAACTTATTCTGTATTATAGCAAAAAACTATATCTTTTGCAAGTAATTTACTAAAATTCAGCTGAATTTACAGTCCTAGGAAAAGGTATAACATCTCTTATGTTAGTAATTCCTGTAACATACATTAGGGCTCTTTCAAAACCTAAGCCAAATCCT
>CAZRYA010000298.1:0-579 GCA_964604235.1 uncultured Tissierellaceae bacterium
AGATGATGCTATTCAATTAAACAAGTGGTGGAATGATGGTAATCTTATGGACCATGCAGGCTTTCCTGAGGGCTTGGGTCAATCCTTAGAAGCCACAAGGGGGACCATAAAAAGTAGAGAGGGCAGGTTAAGTCAAATATGTATAATTGAAATAGATGGGAAGTTAGTAGGTGAGCTTAGTTATAGTATTAAAGGAGACGGGGCTGCCTATCCAGGCTGGAAAATTTGCGACTTGGACTATCAAAATAGGGGATATGGTCCACAAGTGATAAGAATCCTATTTGAATTTTTATTCACTGATGAAGATATTAATGAAAAGTTTCCAATAGATAGGATTGTTTGGGATACTATGGTGGAAAATAAAAGAGCCCAATATGTCTATGAAAATAAACTTAAGGCTAGAAAGTTAGGCATAGAAAAAAATACATGGCAGGACCAACTGGGTAACTGGAGAAGTGCTGTTTATTATGAAATAAGTAAGGAGGAGTTTACAAGTGTTAGATGACAAGGGCTTTGATTTATGGGCAGATGGATATGACAAAAGCGTAGAGTTAAGTGAAGAAAACGATGAATATCCCT
>CAZRYA010000298.1:589-1816 GCA_964604235.1 uncultured Tissierellaceae bacterium
TTGCTGCTTATAGGGATGTCCTAAATGAAATATATAAGAGGGTTCATAGGGGGAAGGGAAGTAAGATTTTAGATATAGGCTTTGGTACTGGAATTTTGACTAAAAAATTGTATGATGATGGCTATGATATATCTGGTATAGATTTTTCAGAAAAAATGTTGGAAATAGCCAAGGAGAAAATGCCTGAGGCTAGTTTACTTAGGCATGATATTAGGGAGAACTTGCCTAAATACATATTAGATGAAGAATTTGATTTTATAATCAGTAGCTATGCCATGCACCATTTGAATAATGATGAAAAACTTAGAATTTTAAAGGAGTTAAAATCTTGTTTGGGCCTAGGTGGACAGATAATCATTGGAGATATTGCCTTTGAAACTATGGATTTACTTAAAAAATGTAGTTTAGACTATGAAGATTACTGGGATGATGAAGAAATATATTTTATCTTTGAGGATTTTAAGGACAATTTTAGGGGAGAAAATATAAGTTTTACACCTATATCCCACTGTTCAGCTATTATTGAATTGAAATATTAAAGAGGGGAGGCTGGATAAATGGATGGAAAAAAGATAAATTTAATTGGCAAGTGTGGATTTTACTGTGCTAGCTGTCCTACTTATACAAAGGGCAAGTGCCCATCTTGTAGACTGGCCCACAGTTCAGGAGATTGTTTTACCTTTGATTGTGTAGACAGGAAAAAAATTGACTATTGTCCGACTTGTAAAAGTTTTCCATGTGAAGAGATAATGACAAGGGAAAAGGCAACTGTTTTAGACTCGAGATGGCTTAAGTGGAAGAAGGAAGAAGGAAACAGATAGGCCATTTATTTTGGTGGAAATATGATTTTATTAAATGTTTCATGATTTTTTATAAGGTTATTAATATTATATTGTGAGGTGGTAGGTGTGGTTAAATTGAGAAATTCCTTCTAGCACAATAGGGGGAAAATACCTTCTATTGTTATTAAAATTTTATAATAAATAGACCAGCTATTAAAAGTCAATAGTAAATCGAATCTATTTTGCCTTTATGATTATAGAATTTCTATTAGAACCCGTCAAGGGAGAAAGAGCCTCTTGACAGAACCTACCATAAATTCTTATGTAAAATTAGGCAAAACAAATAAGCCTAGATTAAAAATGAGAAAATTAGGCTGATTGAGGTTAGGTATAAGGACCAATACTGCATTTAAAGAAATGTATATCTACTATACTACAAGGCGAA
>CAZRYA010000299.1:0-1772 GCA_964604235.1 uncultured Tissierellaceae bacterium
TATGATGATGAGTTTGATCCTATAAAGGCGAAAGCTTTTACAGAACAATTAATAAATGATGATCAAGTTTTTGCAATTGTAGGCCACTTTGGGACTCCGTCAATAGGGGCGACCTTAGATCTTTTAAAGGAATCAGGAATACCAACAGTTTATTTTGCAGCAGGTATAGCTTCCTTATACAATGAAGATGCCTCAGATGTGGCAAATGGAAAGGGTTTATTTCCAGTACAACCTATTTATATAACAGAAGGTAGGTTAATAGTTGCTAGGGCAATAGAGGAACATGGAGCTAAAAAGATAGGTGTTATATATACTAATGATGATGCAGGTAAAGACCTTTTAGATGGTGTGGAAAATCAAGTTGGTAAATTAGGTGGAGACTACTCAGTTGTGAAGGAACAGGTTAATCCAGGAGCTACAGATGTATCTTCAGCGGTTTTAAAAATGAAAGAGCAGGATGTTGATGTAATAGTAGCAGCTTCAATTCAAGCAACGCTTCCAACTATAGTTAAGGGACTTATTTCCCAAGGAGTGGATAAGCCAGTATTTACAACTTATTCAAATGCAGATGCTACAACTATAGGAAACTTTGCAGCTGATTATAGCCAAGCTAGTAAGAAGTTCCCTATTTATTCCAATGCTTGGGTAGATTTAAGTAATGCAGAAGAAGTGGAAGCCTTTACAAAAGGCATGACTGACTTTGGTAAGCCAGATTATGCAGCAAATGCTTTTTCTATGGCAGGTTGGATAGCTGGACATTTTATGGTAGAAGGTTTAAATAGGGTAGGAGAAGGACCTTTAACTTGGGAGAACTTTATGACGGAAATGGAAAAAGGTGAATTTAAAATTCCTATGGGTGGTAGCTTAAACTATGAAAATGGTCAAAGATTGGGAACACAATCCATGTCACTTTTAAAAGTTTCTGAGGATGGTAGTACTTGGGAGAATGTAAAACCAGTAGAAGATTTAAATGTAATAATAGATAGAATAAAATAAGAAAAAGAGTTGAAAAGCTTAGCTTTTCAACTCTTTTTGCCTTAAAGTATTGTTCACGGGGAAACGATATAGTATAATATTATTTTAGGTTTCTATTTAGGAGGTTGAAATGATAGAAAAATAATTATTAGCTAATTTTAAGAGTATATACGATAAACAGAGTCAACTGAGGAGTTTGACCAATGAGGAGCTTTTTAGGGAATATTCCAATTCGGAAGTCCATACAATTGAAATAATAGGCCAAGGACCAGGGGCAAATGGAGTTATGATAGCCAATAAGTTAAATATGACTAGGGGGGCCATAAGTAAGATTATAGGCAGGTTAATGGACAAGGGATTAGTTGAAAGCTACCAATTAGAGTCTAACAAGAAGGAAATATATTATAAGCTAAGTAGTAAGGGAAATTTAATTTATAGAGACCACGAAATAGCCCATAAGGATTGGGAAAATAGGGAGCTTAATTTTTTTAAGAGTTTAAGAGATGGTGAGAAGGAAATTATGAATGGGATTCTTAAGAATTATGAGAGCCATTTGAAAGGGCTTATTGAAGAAAGGTCTTAGTTTACTTGAGCAATAGAAGGTGTAATATGGCTAAGTTTTTAAAAAAGTTTATAGCTAATAAAAAGTTTTTAAGCTTGGTTTTACTTATGTATACAGGTCTTATACTTTGCCTAATGCTATTTGCTTTTAATAGGTTAGAGAGAAGTGCCTACACTGGCAGTTATAGGTATTCACTGGAAATATCAAGGATACCCTTATGGTTTCCAAGTGAGTT
>CAZRYA010000300.1:0-1745 GCA_964604235.1 uncultured Tissierellaceae bacterium
AAAATAATAAAAGGTTTAGAAAACATTGATAAGATTAAGGACTATGATGGAAGAGAAGTGGATCTATTTATTGCTTCAGATTGTGCAGATATCGATAGACTTGGACTTGGAAAGGAAATAGCATTAAATTCTAAGTATATTTTAAACTTGGACCACCATAAGTCAAATACTGAATATGGCGATTTAAATATAATAGACCCCAAGGCTAGTGCAACTTGTGAAATGGTCTATTACCTATTAAAGTCCTTAGATATAGAATTAGACAAGGAAATATCGGAAGCTTTATATGTAGGAATATCTACAGATACTGGAAGCTTTATGTACGATAGCACTGACTATGAAACTCATCTAATAGCTTCTCACTTACTTTCTTATAATATAGACTTGGCTAAAATAAATGTAAACTTATATCAAAGCAAAACCATGTCTCAAGCCTTACTTCATATAAAAGCACTAGACACTGTTAGATTTTATGGAGGTGGAAAAATAGCTACTATTAAGGTAACTCAAAGCATATTGGGAAAAGCAAATGCTAAAATGGAAGAGGCAGAAGGTTTAGTTGAATTTATTAGAAGTATAGATATAGTAGAAGTTGCCATTCTTTTAAAAGAAAAAGCAGAAAATGAAATTAAGGTAAGTTGTAGGAGTAAGACCTATGTAGATGTATCAGCAGCCATGAAAGAATTTGGTGGTGGAGGTCATATAAGAGCTGCAGGAGCTACTTTAAATACAAGTATAGACCAAGCAGAAGACCTACTTATAAAAAGCCTAGAAAAGGTGATCTAATGGATGGAATAGTTAATTTTTTTAAACCTATTGGCATGACTTCAAATCAAGCAGTAGGTTTTTTAAAAAGGGTCTTAAAGACCAAAAAAGTTGGACATACGGGAACATTAGACCCTGAAGTTGCAGGAGTTTTACCCTTATGTGTAGGAAGGGCTACAAAAGTAGCCGAGTATCTTTTAGAATCAGACAAGGAGTATATAGGCCAGCTGACTTTAGGGGTGGCAACTGATACTCAAGATAGGGAAGGCATAGTTCTTGAAACATCTAATAGACAAGTAGGCAGGGAAGAAATACTAAATGTATTTAACCAATACAAGGGAGACATAGACCAAATTCCTCCAATGTATTCTGCTTTGAAGTATAAGGGTAAAAAGCTATATGAATTGGCCCGCCAGGGAATTGAAGTAGAGAGACCCGCTAGGAAGGTTACTATATATTCCAATGAAGTCCTAAGCATTGACGAGAACAATATATTATTTAAGGTGGCTTGTTCTAAAGGTACTTATATTAGAACCTTGTGCGATGATATAGGAAGAGATTTAGGAACACTTGGCTATATGTCTCACTTAATCCGAATAAGTTCAGGACCTTTCGATATAAAAGACTCCCTATCTATGGATTTTTTAGAAAATTTTGAAGCTAATGGATTTGCTGTAGGGGATATACTAATACCTATGGACAAGGCCATAGACCATATGGATGCTATACATTTAGAGGACAAGCTATATAAACAAGTTTGCAATGGGATGAAGCTAAGAGTAGGGGCAAGGAAAGATATTAATGAAGAACTAAGGGTTTATTGTAGAGGAGAATTTATAGGTATTGGAAGTATTTCAAAATTTGATGATGAATATATATTAAAAATGAAAAAAGTACTGAAATTGTAGGTGATGAGATGGAAATAGTAGAATTTAAAGATTATACAGCTAATAATGAAGCAGTTGCTATTGCATTGGGGA
>CAZRYA010000301.1:0-1738 GCA_964604235.1 uncultured Tissierellaceae bacterium
ACCAATGTAAATACAAATATAGATGTATATTTTGATGATATTAAGATGAATATTGATGGTGGAAACTTTTCCCACAGGGAGGTGTTTTTTTATGATAACCAGCTATTTTTGCCTATTGAAGACTTAGCAAATAAATTTAACTTGGTCCTTAGGGAAAATAAAGACAACCTTTCTTTTGCCAGTAATGGAAGTCTCTTAAATTTTTCTGGAGACAATATCCACAATACAAATTATCAAACTGGCTATGAAATATTGGCAAAAAACAAAATAATTGAAGACATACAAAGGGAAATCGACAAGTCAAAAAAGGATAAAAGTCCTACTTTTACTCAAAAGACCATTCCAGTTGTAAGTGGAATGTATAAAATCTATGCAGATGGTAGGTATATTGGAGACTATAGGCTTATTAAATATAATAACGCTAGGTATATGTCTGCCATGGACCTATCTCCAGTTTTATATATCACCCCATCCCTAAAGGGAAATTCCCTTTCTATAGATGGCAATAATATCTTAAATAAAAAACCTGGCTTTTCCAATTCTACTGAACTTGCTAAGTTTAGGTTGGATCTAAATAATAGGTTAAATGAACAATTGACTAAAATGGAAAAGAAAAGGGACATTATATTAGGTAAGAAGATACCCTATGAAGATATAAAGAGTTTGGCTGAAATGGAGAAATATATCAACAAGCATATAGATAAAATGGGAGATGTTCCTATATCAACAAGGTTAAAAGCTAACTCCAATAGCTGGTATTACTTAGATATCTCAGTAGAATCTAGGTATGAATACAGGTGGAGAAATCTTTCTAGAAGGGACATAGAAGCAGGTGTTTGGGATATGTATGTTGCCATAAGTTCCCTATATGACGAAAATGCCAGCATCCAAGGCCATGTAAGCGGTTCTAATTCTAGATACAGAAATTATGTGGAATTTAACACTAATAACAAAAATATTTACTTCCACTTTATAGATAGTAGGCTTAATTTAAGAGATAAGCTAGACCCAATCTTCCTAGAAGATAGCCTAAACAAAAACCTAGATATGTTTAATAGGGAATATTTCCAGTACAAGGTGAAAATCTCTGGCTATGATGTGGAAGTAGAAGTTAAACCAGATAATCATAGACCTATGGAGTGGCCTTTTGATAGGAAACTTAGCCTTATCAATGCCATAAAAGATGAAATCCTTTACTACTACCCTCAAGTAAATATCTTTGGTAATATAATCTATCCTGGCTATGATGACATCCACTTCACCGTTGAAGATGGCCTTGTAAGCTCAGCAAATATCAGGGATGAAATGGTTGCCTATTTAAATAGGAATTACAGTAGCTTTACCAGTGAAGACCTAAGTGCTGATGTAAAATATGAAATATTCGAAGAAAGTCCTCGTGACTATAAGGTTCATATGTATTTGGATTTTGATGTAAATGATGTGGATTGGAACAATAAAAAACAAGACGACCTGAGATTGTTTATGAATCAAATAGTTGGAGAAATGATCTCCCTATGGGACGTAAATGTATATATCAATGCCTTTGATAAAAACCACCATCTACTTAGGGAGGATATCATCTCTCAAGATGTCGTTCAGGCAATTTACTCTGACCCAGTAGGAGGTAATATTGAGGAGGGTAAATTCATAAGTTTATTTAGCAATACTGAAAGGGCTGATATTTACTATACTCTTGATGGTAGCCTACCTAATAAGTCCAATTCTATTAGGTATACAG
>CAZRYA010000302.1:0-1709 GCA_964604235.1 uncultured Tissierellaceae bacterium
TATAGGCGCAGGGCTTCCAGTCCAAGAGGCAACAGGAAGTATGATAGTTGATATTGGAGGAGGTACAACTGAAGTTGCGGTTATATCTTTGGGAGGTATTGTTACTTCAAGGTCTATTAGAGTCGGTGGGGATGAACTAGATGATTCAATAGTAGCTTTTATTAAAAAAGAATACAATTTACTTATTGGTGAAAGAACAGCAGAAGAAGTTAAAATAAATATAGGTTCAGCAATTGTAAACGGTAAGAAAAAGAGTATGGATATAAGAGGAAGGGATATGATATCTGGTCTTCCTAAAAATATAAATGTGAGTTCGGAACAAATCTATCAAGCTATGAAAGAACCAGTTTCTCACATACTAGATGCAATAAAATCCACATTGGAAAAAACTCCACCAGAATTATCTTCAGATATAATGGAACAAGGAATAATGCTTACAGGTGGTGGAGCTCTACTAGATGGAATAAATACCCTAATAATTGAAGAGACAGGAATGCCAGTTCATATAGCGGAAGAACCCTTAGATTGTGTTGCAATTGGAACTGGGATGGCTTTGGATAATATAGACATTTTAAAGAAAACTTCAGGCAATAATAGAAAGTTTAATTAATGGTGATATTATGTCTTTTTTAAAACGAAATAAAGAAAAGATAATTATAGGAATAGTGGCTATTGGATTAATAGTCACTATTGGTGTTACAAGTAATAAAAGAGATAAATTACCTAAAGGAGAAAATATAGTAGGTGGTATTTTAACTCCCATTGGTGAAAAATTAAATGCCTTGTCTAAAAACTTTTCGGATTTTTTTAGTAATGTAATTCATGTTAAGGACTTAAAAGATGAAAATATAAAGTACAAGGAAGAACTTGCTTACTTAAAAGACCAAAATATAAAGTATGAAAGCATTATAGCTAGGTCTGATGCCCTTAAATTGGAATACGATTTGAAAAATCAAAGTTCCTATAACTTGTTAGAAGCAACAATTGTAGGCAAGGATAACAATAATTGGTTTGATAGGTTTACTATAAACAAGGGAAGCAAGGACGGGATAGAGGCTGGAAATACTATAATAACTGCTATTAGTGGTAAAAATGGTGTGGCAGTGGAAGGTTTGGTTGGAAGAGTCTATGAGGTTGGAGACAATTGGTCTAAGATAATATCCATTGTAGACGAAGATAGCAAGGCTTCTTTTAATGTGGTTAGAACCCAAGATGGTGGAATAATAAATGGGTCATCTGAAAGTAAAATATCAGGCTTTTTATATGATGACAAGGCTGAAGTTGTCCAAGGTGATAAAATTTTGACATCAGGTCTTGGAGGAATCTATAAAAAAGACCTATTAATAGGTGAAGTAGAAGCTATTTCTGATAAAGATGATATGATAAAGACTATTTCGGTTAGTCCAGCAGTTAACTTTAAGAAATTACATAAAGTCTTTGTAATTTTAGAATGAGGTAGGAAATATGATTTTAATATTATTTGGAGTTTTGATTTTGAATTTTTTCTTAGAGAGTACAGTTATGCCTTATTTAACAGTTTTTAATGTTCAGGCAAACCTAGGTATGGTAATAGTAATAGCCATATCTCTTTTACGTGGGAGAAAGTATGGAAGTATAATGGGCTTGTTAATAGGCCTCTTGCAAGATATAGTTTTTGGCCATGTAATAGGGATAAATTCTCTAATATACTTTTTTATAGGATATGGTTT
>CAZRYA010000303.1:0-1708 GCA_964604235.1 uncultured Tissierellaceae bacterium
AGGGAGTGTTATAATGGATAGAAATTTAGCTTTAAACTTAGCTAGGGTAACAGAGGCAGCAGCTTTATCTAGTGCGAAACTATTAGGTAGAGGAGATAAAAATGCAGCAGACCAATTGGCTGTTGATGCCATGAGGAAGATGTTTGATACGGTAAACATAGATGGCGTTGTAGTTATTGGTGAAGGGGAAATGGATGAAGCACCAATGCTATATATAGGTGAACAAATAGGTAGATGCGGTGAAGATAGTGTTAAAATAGATATAGCAGTAGACCCTTTAGATGGAACTACTTCTGTAGCCAATGGACTTCCAAATGCTATTTCTGTTGTAGCTATTGCTCCAAGAGGATGTTTATTAAATGCACCAGATGTCTATATGAATAAAATAGCTGTTGGTCCCAAGGCCAAAGGTTGTATAGATATTAATGCCAGTACTAGGGATAATATAGAAAGTGTAGCTAAGGCTTTAGGAAAAGAAGTGTCAGATGTTACTGTTACTTTATTAGATAGGCCTAGACATGATCAACTAGTAAATGAAATAAGAGAAGTTGGGGCTAGGATTAAAAAAATCTCTGATGGAGATGTATTGGCAGCGATTTCCACTTGTTTTGACTATACGGGAGTAGACATACTGATGGGCATAGGTGGAGCTCCTGAAGGTGTCTTAGCAGCAGCTGCCCTAAAGTGTATGGGGGGAGAATTCCAAGGAGTTTTAACTCCAGCAGATGATGCTCAAAAGGAAAGATGCCTTAAAATGAAGGTGGATACAGGAAAGGTGTACAATACTGATGATATGGTTCGTGGAAATGAGATAGTCTTTGCAGCTACAGGTGTTTCTTCAGGAGAGCTTTTAGATGGAGTAAAATACTATGGAAATAATATGGCATCAACTCATACCTTAGTGCTTAGAGCAGAAACTGGAACTATAAGATTTATAGATGCAGAGCATCAATTGGATAAGAAGCCAGAGTATGCAAAGTAATTAATTTAGGGGCTGGCCCCCTAGGTTAATTGTAAAAAGGAAGGTGTTCGTGTTTAATGAAAGAAAGTTTAGGTAAAAAGAAGATTTCGGACTTAAGGGAGATGGCAAAGACTTTAGAAGTGCCGGGTTATTACAAACTTAAGAAAGAAGAATTAATAGATATGATAATAGAAAAAGAAAAAAGTAAGTTGAAAAAACCAATTGATAGTCTAAATACAGATGGGCTTTCAGACAATGCAACTGAAGAGTTGGAACGTCAAGAAACTGTAAATGGAGCAGAGGGTATTTTAGAAATCCACCAGGATGGATATGGGTTTTTAAGAACGGATAACTATCTTTCTGGAGATGAGGATATTTATATTTCACCATCTCAAATCAGGAGATTTAGACTTAGAACGGGAGATAAAATTTTTGGAATAACCAGAGATCCAAATCAAGGAGAAAGATACAAAGCATTACTTTATATTCAAGCAGTAAATGGGTTGAACCCAGAATCTTGCATAAAAAGACCAAATTTCGATTCATTAACTCCAATCTATCCTAGAGAAAGGCTTCATCTTGAAAGAAAATCTGATGAATTATCTACAAGAATTATAGATTTAATATCCCCAATAGGAAAAGGCCAAAGAGGAATGATAGTATCACCGCCTAAGGCAGGTAAGACTTCTCTTTTAAAAATGGTAGCTAATGCCATATCAGAAAATCATCCAGAAGTAGAAATAATAG
>CAZRYA010000304.1:0-1702 GCA_964604235.1 uncultured Tissierellaceae bacterium
AAGCAATGCTTTTCTATGGTCACTAGTACGACCTAGCTTTCTTAATGTTGCCACAATATCCCTCCTTCATTTCCTTACTCGTCTGATGGTTTCAGACCTAAATTTAATTCTGCTAATTTCTTCTCTACTTCTTCAAGTGATTTTTTACCCAGATTTCTTACCTTCATCATATCTTCAGGTGTTTTTTGAGTAAGTTCTTCTACAGTATTAATAGACGCTCTCTTTAAGCAGTTATAACTACGAACTGAAAGATCTAATTCCTCCACTGTCATTTCTAAAACTTTCTCTTTTTTATCTTCTTCCTTTTCCACCATAATCTCTACTTCGCTTACATGTTCTGTAAGTCCTATAAATAGATTCAAGTGTTCAGTCAGTATCTTCGCACCTAGTGAAACAGCTTCATCTGGTTTCATTGTACCATTAGTCCAAACTTCTAAAACTAACCTATCGTAGTCTGTTATTTGTCCTACTCTTGTATTTTCAATAGTGAAATTAACTTTATTTATCGGCGTGAAGGATGAATCCACTGGTATTGTTCCAAGTGGTTGACCTTCTTCCTTGTTTTTATCAGCTACTACATATCCTCTACCCTTAACAAGTTTAAGTTCAATGTATAAATTAGCTCCTTTGCCAACAGTAGCTATATGGTGGTCCTTGTTAATTATCTCAACATCTGGACCAGTTTCTATATCTCCTGCTGTTATTACCATATCTTCTTCTGCTCCATTTACTTCAATGATTAAAGTAGATGGTTCATCAGAAAATATTTTAGCAGCAATCCCTTTAATATTCAAGATGATCTCTGGAACATCTTCCTTTACATGGGGAATTGTAGAAAATTCATGAGCAACTCCTTGTATTCTAATAGAAGATACAGCTGCTCCCGGTAGAGAAGAAAGTAAAACTCTTCTTAAAGAGTTTCCTAAAGTAGTACCATAGCCTCTTTCTAATGGTTCTACCATAAATTTCCCATAATTTTCTTCTTCTCTTAGTTCTAGTATTTCAATTCTAGGTTTTTCAATTTCTATCATTTGTATTAACCCTCCTTAAAATTTGGTTTGTTAAAGTACGAGGGTAACTGATTTATTCTTGAATAGTATTATTTAGAGTATAACTCAACTATTAGATGTTCCTCTACTGGAAGGTCAATATCTTCTCTTGATGGTTCAGCTACTATTGTACCTTTTAACTTTTCAAGATCCATGCTTATCCAACCAACGGTATTTCCATTATGATTTTCTACTAATCCTTTGATCTTTTCGCTACCTTTGCTTCTATCTTTAACTTCAATAACATCTCCAACTTTTAATGTCATAGAAGGTATATCAGCCTTAGCGCCATTTATTGTAAAATGACCATGTGTAACTAATTGTCTAGCTTCTGCTCTTGATGAAGCTAACCCCATTCTATATATAACATTATCAAATCTTAATTCAAGGATTTTTAATAAGTTTTCTCCTGTTATTCCATGCATTTTATCAGCTATAGTAAAGTTCTTAGCCATTTGAGATTCAGTGATTCCATAGAATCTACGTACTTTTTGTTTTTCTCTTAACTGCATACCATATTCAGTTACTTTTTTTCTTGATTGTCCGTGTTGCCCTGGTGCATAGTTTCTTTCGTTTAATGCACATTTATCAGTATAGCACCTGTCTCCTTTTAAGAATAATTTCATTCCCTCTCTACGACAAAGTCTACAAAC
>CAZRYA010000305.1:0-1685 GCA_964604235.1 uncultured Tissierellaceae bacterium
CCATCATGAACTTCCCTAGCCAACCTACGCTTTTCCTCTTCTTGAGCTTCAATTATCCTAAAACCTAAATAATGTTTTTCGCTTAATTCATCCATAGTTTTAGTCATTTTATCTAGGTCACCAGTTAAATACTCAGTGGCTACGCTTAATTGACTGCTTATTCCCTCTGCTTTTTCAACTAACTCCTGGGCATTTTTAAGTCTTATTTCAAGACTGTTTCTAAAAGCTCTTAAGGTCTTTTCTTCTTCTGTCTTTATTATAAGGTTTATTCTAGCCTTATTGGCTTCATCATAGGCCTTTCTCATTTCACTTTCAGAATACTTGTTAAAATTTTTGTTCTTAAGAGATAACATATTTCTCATATGCCTATCTTGTTTTTCAAAATCTAAAACCTCATCTATGACCTTCTTTACTTTTTCCTTAATCTCTTCTAATTCTTTTTCTACCTTTTTATACTCATCTTTACTAGAATCCACAATATTGTTAATTTCATTTTTGGTACTCTTTAATGATTCAACTGTCTTATTCAGTATTTCATTTAATTTAGTTGGATTTAACTCATTACTAGAATTTAAATTAATAGACATTATTCACCTATTTCTTGTATCTCTTTAATTTCTTCATATGATAAGATTGCCTTTAAGTCTATGATTATAAGCAATCTCTTTTCATCTATCTTTCCAACGCCTTCTAAATATTTTTCATCTACACCTACTATATAAGATGGTGCTAGATCAATTTCATCTGAAGATAATCTTATAGTTTGTGAAGCTTCATCTACTATAAATCCAACATCTTTTCCTTCTACTGTCACTATTATTATTCTAGTATCTTTGTCCACCTCTAAATTACTTAGAGAAAATCTCTTTTTCAAGTTTATTATAGGAATAACTGTCCCCCTATGGTTTATAATCCCTTCTACGAACTTAGGCGTATTTGGAACAGGTAGTGAATCCTCAAAAGGAACAATTTCTCTTACATTCATAATATCAATTCCGAACTCACTCTGGTCCAATTTAAAAATTACATATTGATTTTCTGTCAATTCTAAAACCTCCCTAGTATTTTATCTAATTGAAATAGCAATTAACACTTTATAATAAATTACCAAGCCCTTATTACACTTTTACAATTAAGCCTTCTATACTATTTTATTACACTAGCATAATACAAGCAACCCATATATATTGAATTTATTAGGTTCAATTTACCCTTTAAAAAAACCACCTCTACTATGATATAATACATAGGGAATTTTTTACATATATATTTAGTCCTACATTTCATTAAAGTATGAAGTTTTTTGCCCCAAAATTTACATTTTACACCAAGGCTGCCAAAATTCTCCCAAAATCTATGGCCATCCTATAGTCTCTATAGCCATACTCCTTTTCCTTTATAGGAGAGTTCATATAAAGTACAGCAACAGACTTATCCCTAAATATTATTGGAATGCATATTACCGACTGCCAGTTTGGAGTTCCAGATATAGGATCTAAATTTCTCATATACTCCCAGTCTATTAGGTAGGCCCCCTCACCTTCCATCATTACTTTTTGTACTATTTCATAGTTCAAATTAGGTGTCGTATGCCAAGTCTTTCCTCCTCTTTTTAAAGTATAGACAACTTTACCTTCCTTATATATGGTCGGAAAAACTATTGTGGCATACTCTCCACCAATGGT
>CAZRYA010000306.1:0-1658 GCA_964604235.1 uncultured Tissierellaceae bacterium
TTCATAGGACTAGGGGGATAATTTATAACAATAAAGAAATTAGTTTAGCTGAGGATTCTCCAAGTTTTAGGCTAATATATAGAATTCAAGAGGAAGCACATCGTTTTGCAATATCTTATCACAGATCCCTTAGATCTAAGAAAATGTTTAAATCTGAATTAGATGATATAAAAGGCATAGGAGAGAAAAGAAAGATTGAACTCTTAAGGCATTTCCAAAGCATTGAAAAGATAAAAAAAGCATCTGTGGAAGACTTAGCAGAAGTAAAGGGCATGAATAAATTAGTTGCAGAGGAATTATACAATCATTTTAATAATAAGGGGGCTAAGTAATGAAAAAACTATACTTATCAGACACTGATAAAAAAATAACTGGCGTTTGTGGTGGGATTGCAGAGTATTTTGAAATGGATTCTACTTTAGTGAGGTTAGGTTGGGTATTATTAACTTTCCTTCCTCCATTTCCAGGAATAATAGCTTATATCATCGCTTCGATAATAATTCCAAAAAGGAGTTTTTAGATTTTATTATGCTATTAATAGATTGACTTTCATTCCGATTTTACTTATACTTAAAGTGTGACACTATACAATATTTAACAATAGTTCTAATAGGTAGAATGTTAAAAATTCTACAAACTATATTATCTTATGATATAAGGAGGCTTACAAATGGCAAAAGTAATGAAGACCATGGATGGAAATACGGCTGCTTCTCATGTGGCGTATGCATTTACTGATGTAGCTGCAATCTATCCAATTACACCATCCTCAACCATGGCGGAACTAGTAGACGAATGGTCTGCTAATGACAGAAAAAACATATTCGGGCAGGAAGTATTAGTTACAGAAATGCAATCTGAAGCAGGAGCAGCAGGTGCAGTTCATGGATCACTATCAGCAGGTGCTTTAACTACAACTTTTACAGCTTCGCAAGGTTTATTACTTATGATTCCAAACATGTACAAAATGGCAGGTGAGTTATTACCAGCAGTATTCCATGTAACTGCAAGAGCTATAGCTGGTCATGCCCTTAGTATATTTGGTGATCACCAAGATGTTATGGCAGCAAGACAAACAGGATTTGCTATGCTTGCTTCAGGTTCTGTTCAAGAAACAATGGATTTAGCAGGAGTTGCACATCTTTCAGCTATAAAAGGAAGAGTTCCTTTTATGCATTTCTTTGATGGATTTAGAACATCCCATGAAATCCAAAAAATCGAAGTAATGAACTATGATGATTTATCGAAGCTTATTGATTATGATGCATTAAATGAATTTAGAAATAGAGCATTAAATCCAAACAATCCTTATACAAAAGGTACTGCTCAAAATCCAGATATTTATTTCCAAGCTGCAGAAGCTGCTAACCCATTCTATGAAAAAATCGTAGATGTTGTAGTAGATTATATGGGAGAAATAAATAAAATAACTGGAAGAGAATATAAACCTTTTAACTATTATGGACATCCAGAAGCTGAGAGAGTTATTGTAGCTATGGGTTCAGTTACTGAAACTATAGAAGAAACAATAGATTATTTAATAGCAAAAGGTGAAAAAGTAGGAGTTATTAAAGTTCACTTATATAGACCTTTTGCACCAAAATATTTCTTTGATGTATTACCTAAGACTGTAAAGAAAATAGCAGTATTAGATAGAA
>CAZRYA010000307.1:0-700 GCA_964604235.1 uncultured Tissierellaceae bacterium
AATAGTCCTAATGTAAAATAGTCAATTTCTCTTAGGACACTTTTAAATACATTAGTGCTTTTATAGCTAATAGAATACTTAATTATTCCTAAAAACATAAAACCCATACACAAAATTCCATTTATATTTTTAATATTATGGGGGATAAATGATGCCACTATTAAAGATCCAACCATCCCCAATAGGATAAATGTTGGAAAATAATCAGTAACCACTGTTCTTTCCCCAACTTCAATCTTGTCTTTTTCATTCTTAAATACTCTCATCAAAACAAGAACTGATGTTAAAGCACTTAACTGGACTACCCAAAACATTCCCATCTTTCCATGATATACAAAGAAATCAAAAAAATTCATATCCAAATAGCTTCCCAAAAGGATAGATGTTGTGTCTCCAACTAAGGTTGCTGCCCCTTGTAAGTTGGATGAAATAGCTATTGCTATTACACTTTTAACTGGCGAAATTTTGAGTTTTTTAGAAATATCTAAAGCCACTGGAACTACCATAAGTACTGTTGCAACATTATCTACAAAGGCAGATATTAAACCTGCGAAAAGTGATAAGGCTATAATTGCCCACTTAACATTAGGTACCTTCTCAATAATTATGTCTGCTAGTAATGATGGCATTTTAGATTCTATAAACAAATAGACAATTCCCATTGTCCCTGCTATCATCATAAGTACATTCCAATCAATTG
>CAZRYA010000307.1:737-1658 GCA_964604235.1 uncultured Tissierellaceae bacterium
TTATGGGTAAAATACCTAGTACTACAAACAAAGCTCCTGAAGCTAAAGCTATGTAAGCCCTATAATTTGGCTTGGCCAATAATAGTACATAGGTTAACAAAAATATAATTAAAGCTAATGTCAATTCTTACACCCCTTATATATTGATTTTACTATATATAATATCACAATTTTTTCATATCTAATACAGTTTTTTTATGTTTTTTTCTATATTATAAACTTCATATAATGAATAGGTTACTTAATAAAATCACTACAAGTATAACAAATCCTATAAAACTTTTATTTCTTCCTCTATTCAAAACATTCATGTAAATCCCTCCTTATTTTATTTATTCATGATATATATATCCCCTCTCTATGATTTCAATTAGATATTAACCAATGTTTATGTTTTATTTATATTCTATTTATATTTTTTCCTTAAAAACAACTTGCCCAACTACATCATAGGCTTCCAAATAATCTGCATCCATCCAGCCGTAATCTTGACTAAAAGAATCCCAATATATTAAAAATAAACTTTCAGTAAAATCTTTTTTACTAATAAAACTTCCGTCTTTAAGAAATAATCTTACTTCAGCGATACTCTCGTCATTAACTTTTCCAAATACACTAAAACTCCCATATCTTGATGGACCATATTGAAAGCTAACATTCTTTAATGGATCAAGTTCATCACTTATATAAATAAGAGAATTTTTATATCTTTCGAGATATTTAAAAGTTTTTTCCACATAAGCACAAGAATAGTAATCTTCATAAACACTTAAAATATATTCTCCTTCTACATCTTTTTCCCTATAAACTACTTTTGATGGCCCATAGTAACTACTTTTTTCCCCTTGTCTAAAGGACTTCATAGCTGATGGAAAAGAATCTTTATAGTCTGGAAAATATAGAAAAATTAGAAGTAAAAGC
>CAZRYA010000308.1:0-1633 GCA_964604235.1 uncultured Tissierellaceae bacterium
ATTAATTCAGATTTCACAAACCTAGATTGGGTTTTTGACCTAGCCTTATTTATCCTCTTTAGCTTGTCATAATCATCTATTGAATCCATTTTAAAACTTGCGTACTTTTCTTGTAAAAAATCATCAAATAAGTCTTCTCTTTTTAAATCTATACCCTCGTTTAAACTTCTAATATCCAACATATAATCAAAAACATCATCACTTGTTATTATCCTTATATCATCTGGACTATGTATTAAATTTATTTCATAACACATCTTCAAATAATCATCATAAAAATTCGACTTATTAAATAAAGATTCCCTACTAGCCCTTAATTTTTCCCCTATTATATTTAATAAGCTAGATTTACCTGAACCATTTCCTCCATAAAATATAGTTATTTCAGAAAATTTTATCTTCGATAAGCCTTTTTTACTAAATATCTGAAAAGGATAAAAATTATTGTAACAAGTTCTTTTGATGGTCAAGAAAAAATCAAATTCTTCATCTGCTGTTGGAAGATTAAATTCTTCTAAATAAATCATCATTTCCCCCTTAATTAATACACTATTCTCTTATTATATAATATACCCTATAATAAACTATCGTCATAATATTAGTTTCCGTTTATAAAATTCTAGTAAATTAACAAACAAATATAAAAATAGAGTAGAATACCTACTCTATTTTTATATTTGACTTATTTTAACTTAGTCCACTTCTCACTTCCATCTTCCAATCTTTTGTATTCATGACCATTCACAGCTTCTTGAATCTCTAAATAATACCACTTGCTAGAGTCTAAATCAAGATAGTCTTTTTTTCCTTCTAGCATATTATCAATGTTGACCTTCCTATCCAACACCTTATTTATCAAGGTAACAAATTCAGCCCTAGTTATATAGTCGTTAGGCCTAAAATTATTGTTCTTATCTCCAACTATCCAACCTCTAGCAGATGCCGAATTTATATAATTTATTGCCCAATGATTGTCTACATCCTTAAACTTATTTTCAGTCTTAGGTGTAAGCCTATCAAATTTAGATGACATTACTGCTACTTCAGCCCTAGTTATCTTATTAGTAGGTTTAAAACTACCATCAGGATAACCTTCTATTATTTTACCCTTGCTAAGAGTACCGATATCATCAATAGACCACCTAGTTTGATCCACATCCTTAAAACCATTAGAATTTGAAAATATTTTCTTCCTATAATCATCAGTTAGGAGCCTATAAAATACTGCTGCTGCTTCTTCTCTTGTAAGGTCATTATTAGCCCTTATTGTAGTATCTGGATATCCAAATATATAGGCCTTATGGTTCAACTTGTCTAACTTATCTCCTAGGGGTATCTCTGAAAATATTATCTCTACAGTTTCATCTGGCTGTGGCCTAGGCCTAACTGGTCTTTCTAGATCTGGATTAGGCCCTACTGGATTATCCTTAGTCCATCTACCATATAAAGATGTGTTTTCCTTGATTTCAAAGCTACTTCCTATGGAGTAATTTTCACCTCTTCCATCAGGCTTAGTATTCCATCCAGCAAAACTATAGCCTATTTTAACCAAATCATTCCTGCCTAAAACTATCACTAAATCTCCTGACCTATCATTAGTATTATTGGCTATGCTTTCTGGTAGTATAGGAAT
>CAZRYA010000309.1:0-1589 GCA_964604235.1 uncultured Tissierellaceae bacterium
CATCCCAAGGGAGACTCAGAGAAAACTGAAAGATTTTTTGTTCCTTTTAAGGCAGCACCAAGCCTTTATAAGTGGGCTAAGAGACATAAGGTGATTCATACTGTGAATGGGGTTGATGAATATTTTGATACCGGGCAGACAGTTACTCCTGATACAGGAGGGTTACTAGTCCACATAGTCCCAGCTAAATACTTTGAGAAACCATTCAATGAATATAAAGATAAATTTGTAGAAGAAATGAGCAATATTCTTAATGAAACATAGGTGAAATATGAAAAATTACTTTTATACAACTGAAATAGCTGATGCTGTAAAAGAATTATTTGATGAAAAGCTACCCCTTGAGGTAGCTAAAAACATTTCTACAGGGGATTTCACGGTTCTACCTGCCCCTGACAAGCTAGATGATTATCTGCCAGCAGTAATTATTAGCATTAGTGACAAAGATGTAGACTGGGCCAATATGTCACTAGATATATCTACCCAAGAAGATACTTATGACATTTATTACTTATTTCCTTACACATTTAAGGAATTTGAGGATACACCAAAGGAAGCAACAATAAATGCAGAGTATATAGCAAATACCTTAATGAACTATAGAACATTAAATGACTTCACTGTAGAGCCTACAGAGACAGAGGCAGGGGGACAAGTCATTACTAGTGCAATATCAAGCCTTAGCTTTGATAACGCAGAAACAAAGCTATTTAAGGCCCTAGAGGTGCCAGCCTATATTGTGCATATAGAATACTATTTAGCATTTAGAACATTTAGAGGATAGGAGGAATTAGTATGAAGATTATATTTAAAGGGCTAGGTCCTACAGGGAACATCGTACATGATGGCAAGCTCATAGAAGATGGGGCTATCATTGATATGGAAGAAAAGATGGCCATGGCATACGTTGAATCTAAGTTAGCCTATGAAGTTACAGATGAAACAGAAGCTATAAGAATTCAATCATTAATCAGGAAAAATATAAAGACCAGGAATGAAGTATTGAAGGCAGCTGGAATAAAAGATACCGCCGCTGCTAAGAAAGGAGGGAAAAAATAATGAATAAGCAAAGATTATCCGAAAAAATAAATATTGGTGTAGCGGATATAACATTTACACCATCTGGAAGTGAAATACCCATATATTTAGGGCTCACAAGGGGAGGAACCAAGCTAGAGTATAACCCGGAGTTCTTTGACTTAACGTCAGATCAGACGGGAAAAACTCCGTTAGACTCTATCCTGATAGGTGAAGAGGTAAAGGTAACGACTGAACTACTTGATACTACACTAAGGCACATTTCGTTAGTGGTACCAACAGCGGACAAAGAGGCAGAGGGGGACAATGTCAAGGCAGTAACTTTTGGTAGGAGACCAGGGCTAAGATTAGGAGATCATGCAGGTGTACTAAGAGTACACCCTATATCCGCAGGGGTAGGTAAGACTGATAAGGATGTTATCGTTTATAGGGCTGCAAACAAGGCGGGATTAGACTTAGCGTATGAGCTTGAAAATGAATGGGTAATCCCTTGCGAATTTGTCGGCTACCCTGATGATTTTAGACCAGAGGGTGACCAATTATTTAGAATA
>CAZRYA010000310.1:0-1535 GCA_964604235.1 uncultured Tissierellaceae bacterium
ATTTAGATAGGCAGGCAGAAAAAAATTTGAGTAAACAAATAAAAAAAGATGAAACTTATATTAATTTAAATATAAATGGGGATAATATAAGTATAGCCTATAGTAAGGATGAATTTACTTTTGCTGATGTATTTGACCACATAGACTTTGATTTAACTAAGCTAAAGGGAAGTTTAGTTACTCTAATAAATGGACAAAGAGCAGAGTATATGAAGGCTTTAAAATCAGGTGATAGATTAGATATTTATTGGGAATGAGAAAGGAGAATGAAATATGACTAAGAAGAATAAGAGAACCCTTATAGGTATATTAGTATTTTTACTTGCTATTTCCTTAATTGGGTGTAAATCTAAAGAAGTTGAGAAAGTAGAGGACCAGTTAGAGGAAGCTATAGAAGTAGTAGAAGGAGACTTAGATACTAAGTATCCTATTACAGTTGAGGATGCTTTTGGAAGGATAGTAGAGTTTACAGAGGCTCCAAAAAAGATAATCTCTTTAGCACCGCATAATACAGAAATTATTTATGCTCTAGGAGGGCAGGATGAATTAATAGGAGTAACTTCATACTGTGATTATCCACTAGAGGCCCAAGAAAAAGAAGTTATTGGGGGCTTTAAGACAGGAGACTTAGAGAGGATAATAGAATTAGAGCCAGATTTAATTTTAGTTTATGGGGAAGGGGATCCTGACCAAAATAAAGTCTTTACAGAGGCTGGTATAAAATTATTAGGATTTGAACCTGAAACAGTTGAAGATATAGTAAAAGATATGGAGTTAATAGGAAGTGTAATAGACAAACAAGAAGAAGCCATGGAAAATAAAGATAGGATTATTAAAAATATAGAAGAAGTAAAAG
Organism: uncultured Tissierellaceae bacterium; assembly: GCA_964604235.1. GTDB lineage: Bacteria > Bacillota > Clostridia > Tissierellales > Tissierellaceae > CAZRYA01. Next base: position 857 of record CAZRYA010000310.1, read on the forward strand.
AAGTAGTAGGAGGACAAAGTAGCCCCAAAGTCTTCTATGAAGTTTGGCATGACCCTTTAATGGCAGCTTCAGGTAATACCTTTATAGGGCAAGTTATTAATTTAGCTGGGGGAACTAATATAGCCCATGATGAAACTGGCTATGACCCATATGACATGGAAAAATTAGTAGAAAATAATCCAGAAATATATTTGGCAGCAGATGATGGACTTAAGACAGTTGAAGATATAAAGGCTAGGCCAGGCTATGAAGAAATTGATGCCATAAAGAATAATAAGGTTTACTTGTTAGATGCAAACATATTATCTAGGCCAGGACCAAGGGTAGACCAAGCAGTAGAAATAGTAGCAAAAGCCCTTTATCCAGATTTATTTAAGTAAAATGAAAAAATTAGTAAAAGAAAAGCCTTTATATTTAATAAGTTTTCTTTTTATATTGCTTTTAATCTCAATAGGAATATTTGCAGTTATAGGAACTGCAAATATTCATCCTTTAGATGTATTAAAAATAATATTATCTAAGATAACTTTTTTAGAAAAATATATAAATATAGAGCACATATCAAAATCACACAGGAGTATAATTTGGTCAATAAGACTTCCAAGGGTAATTTTAGCAATTTTAGTGGGTAGCAGCTTATCAGTTGCAGGTGGAGTATTTCAAGCTTTATTCAGGAATC
>CAZRYA010000311.1:0-1535 GCA_964604235.1 uncultured Tissierellaceae bacterium
GGATATGGTTCTACTTGTTGCTGAAATGCAAGAATTAAAGGCTAATCCAAATAGGGATGCTATTGGAACTGTAATAGAAGCTCAATTAGATAAGGGTAAAGGGCCTATGGCTACTGTACTTGTACAAAAAGGTACTTTAAAAGTAGGAGATATGGTTGTATCAGGAAATGCCAGCGGTAGGATTAGAGCTATGTTTGATGATAAGGGTAAGAAGGTTAAAAAAGCAGGGCCATCTGTTCCTGTTGTAATCCTAGGTCTATCAGAAGTTCCCAATGCAGGTGAATTAATATATGGACTAGAAGATGAAAAGTTAGCTAGAACTTATGCTGATAAAAAGAAATTACAAATAAGAGAATTAGAAATGAGAGCAGATCAGAAGGTATCTTTAGATGATTTATTTGATAGGATAAAATTAGGCGAATTAAAAGATTTAAATATAATAATCAAGGGTGATGTTAGGGGTTCTATAGAAGCCTTAAGACAATCTTTGGAGAAACTGGATACAGATGAAGTTAAAGTTAATATGATACATGGGGGAGTAGGTGGAATTACTGAAACTGATGTTATGTTAGCTTCTGCATCTAATGCTATTGTTGTAGGATTTAATGTTAGGCCAAACCTAAATGCCTTAGATGTAGCTAAGAGGGAAAAGGTTGATATTAGAACTTACAGAGTAATATATGAGGTAATAGAGGATATTCAATCAGCTATTAAGGGAATGCATGCTCCAAAAATAGTAGAAGAGGTTACAGGTAGGGCAGAGGTTAGGGCTACATTTAGACTGCCTAATGGTCATAGTATTGCAGGTATTTATGTTTTAGATGGAAAGATAATGAGAAATTCACAAATAAGACTGCTTAGAGATGATATAGTTATTTTTGAAGGTGGAATATCATCATTAAAGAGATTTAAGGATGACGTAAGAGAAGTTGCCAGTGGATATGAAGCTGGATTAGGCCTTGAAAATTATAATGATGTAAAAGAAGGAGACTTAATGGAGTCGTTCGTATTAAAAGAAGTGGAAAAATAGAGGTGATACTATGAATAACAAAAGGATAAATAGGATCTCAGAAGAAGTTAAAAAAGTAGTTTCTGAAATGCTTATAAATGGCATAAAAGATCCAAGAATAAGTAGTCTTACTACAGTTACTGATGTTGAGGTAACTAGGGATTTAAGATTTGCTAAAATTTATGTTTCGGTTTTAGAGGAAGATAAAAAACAAGAGACGATGGACGGCTTAAATAAGGCTAAAGGCTTTATCAGAAGAGAAATTGGACAAAAAGTAGATTTGAGATATGCTCCTGAGCCACTATTTTATTTAGATGAATCTATTGAACATGGAATATATATGTCTAAACTAATAGAAGATGTAAAGGAACATTCCCCTTATAAAGGTGAAGATAACAATGAGTAATTATTTAGAAGCTGTTAAGATTATAAACAAGAGTAAAAATATCTATATAGCTTCTCATATAAGTCCGGATGGAGATAATATAGGCTCTATCTTGGGCCTATATATGGGCTTAAAGAAGAT
>CAZRYA010000312.1:0-1514 GCA_964604235.1 uncultured Tissierellaceae bacterium
TCATTTAAGACAGCTTTTAAGGCCTCTACATCTACAAGCCCTTCCCTAGTAGACTTGATTTCAATTATATCAAATCCTGCCATCGCAGCTGTTGCTGGATTAGTACCGTGGGCAGAGTCAGGAACTATTATTTTAGTCCTAGTCTGGCCTTTCTTTTCATGGTAGGCTTTAATTAACATAAGGCCTGTTAACTCTCCATGGGCACCTGCTGCTGGATGAAGTGTCATCTTATCCATTCCTGCTATCTCTGCCAACGACTTGTCCACCTCATACATTAATTGAAGTATACCCTGAGTTGTTGTTTCATCTTGGTAGGGATGTAAATTAGCAAAACCATCATATCTGGCAGTGTCTTCATTTATTTTAGGATTGTACTTCATAGTACACGAACCCAGTGGATAAAAACCTGTATCCAAACCATAGTTTTTATCAGATAAATTTGTAAAATGTCTGATTACATCTACCTCTGATACTTCGGGAAAATTTACTTCCTCTTCATTCAAAAATTCATAAGGAATTAAACTATCAATATCTATTTCTTCTATATCAAGTGGGGGTAAATTATATGCCCTTCTTCCTGGTTGAGATACTTCAAAAATCAGCTTATCATATTTTCTCATTTTATCTCCTCCAATACTAAACTTAACTTATCAATTTCATCCTTAGTTCTCTTTTCTGTAACAGCATATAATATACTATTCTTAAGTCCATCATAGTCATTTCCTAAATTATAGCCACCTAATATTTTCTCATCTAAAAGAGCCTTATTTATCTCCTTAGGGTCCAAATTAGATTCTATTGCAAACTCCTTAAAGAAAGGATGATTAAATACTGGCTTGTATTTACCTGATTCCGTTAGCTTGTTAAATGCATAGTGGGCCTTTTGAGTAGTTTGCATAGCAACCTCTCTTATTCCTTTTTTGCCTAAGGTTACCATGTAAACTGTAGCTGCTAAAGTGTTTAAACCTTGGTTTGAACAGATATTAGAAGTAGCCTTATCACGCCTTATATGTTGCTCACGGGCAGTTAGTGTTAATACATATGATCTTTTACCATCTAAATCTTCCGTTTGACCAACTATTCTACCTGGTAATTTTCTTAGATAATCTGATTTAGAGGCTATAAAACCTAAATAAGGTCCACCATACGCAAGAGGCATACCCATACTTTGTCCCTCACCAACTACAACATCTACTCCTAAATCAATTGGTCTTTTTAGAATTCCAAGTGATATAGGGTCTGTTGACATTATTAAAGATGTCTTCTTTTCCCTATGGGCTATTTCAGCTGCTGCCTCAACATCTTCAATTATTCCAAAAAAGTTAGGACTTTGAACTATTACTGCTGCTGTATTTTTACTAACTTCTTCAGATAATTTTTCTAGGTCTGTTAGACCATCCTTCATTGGAATTTCTATTAGCTCTATTCCCTGTAAATGGGCATATGTCTTTAATATCTTTCTGGTTTCAGGTCTTACTGTTTCAGAAATTATAACTTCTTTCCTTCTTGAGTAA
>CAZRYA010000313.1:0-1502 GCA_964604235.1 uncultured Tissierellaceae bacterium
AAACTTTTTGAAGTTTTTTGAAGTCCTTTTAAGGGCTTCGAGTTGACCTTTATTACTTTAACATTTTTGTTTCTCTTTGTCAACACTTTTCGAAAACTTTTTTCTTTCTTTAATATGGGCTCTAAGGCCACTTGTTTTCGTCTCATGCGACTTTTTATATCTTAACACTTCTAGTATATTTCGTCAATAGCTTTTATTAATTTTTTTTGGTTTTTTTGAAACTTTTTTTACATAGATTTTACAAAGCCTTTAAATTAGCTATTTTAACTCCTAATGCTATTGAATACAGTTTAGTATAATGGTCATCTGCTCTTGATGTCAATACTATAGGAACACTTGCCCCCATTACAACTCCTGCTGACTTTCCTCCACCAAAATAGCTTATACTCTTGCCTATTCCATTGCCCATTTCTATATTTGGAACAAGTAACATATCAGCATCTCCTGCTACCTGTGATTTATAGGATTTTATTTCTGCTGCTTCTTTAGATATGGCTAAATCTAGAGCTAAGGGTCCATCTACTATTATATCCTCAGAAAACTCTCCATTAATATAGGCTTCTTTTATCCTTCCGCAATCTACTGTTGCTGGCATCTTTTCATTTACCTTCTCTTTAGCTGCTAAACAAGCTACTTTTATTTGGTCCAATCCTAAGGCCCTATGAACTTCACTAGCATTTTCTATTATTTTCATCTTTTCTTCTAGACTAGGGTACATATTCATACCTCCATCTGTTAAGGATAATAATTTATGGTAGCTATCCACTTGATAAACCATAACATGGCTTAATAAGCTATCAGTTCTCAAACCCCATTCCCTATTTAATACTGCCTTTAGTAGTATAGAAGTATCTACCAATCCCTTCATAATAAAGTCAGCCTTAGATTGGCTCACTAATTTTACTCCTATTTCAGATGCAAGCTTTATATCTGCTTCATCTATTATTTCCACATCTCCATCCCATCCAATAAGCCTTCTAATATCTTCAATCTTTCTAAGGTCTCCAATTAGGATAACCTCTATTAAATCTAGTTTTATAGAATCGTAAACTGCCTCTAATACTTCCTTATCGTGAGCCGCAACTACTACTAACTTCATTTTATCTTGCCTATCTTTCCTTAACAAGTCTTCTAAATTAGTTATTTTCATAAAATCCCTCCTAATTATAAGTTCAAGTATTCTTTCAATCTTTCCCACTGGTCTTTTATATTCTCATCCTCTGGATTTATTATATAGGCCTTCTCAATATCTACATATGCTTTTTCAAGATTTCCCAACTGTAAATATCCTATTCCCCTATTAAATAACAATTTATGATCTTCCCCTACATTATCTATACCTTCTGAAAAAACTTCTACTGCCCTTTCTATATCCTCTATATTAAATAGGGTGATTCCTAGTTCATTATATAAGTCTCCACTATCCTTGTATAGTGACAGGGCTTCTTCGTATACATCTATTGCCTTATGGTAATCGAAGAAGCCCTGTCACTATACAAGGA
>CAZRYA010000314.1:0-1502 GCA_964604235.1 uncultured Tissierellaceae bacterium
GGATAAGGATGCTTTTTTAAAGCTATTAACAACACAATTAGCCCATCAAGATCCCTTAAGTCCTATGGAAGATAGGGAATTTATATCTCAACTTGCTCAATTTAGTTCACTAGAGCAGATGACAGAGTTAAACAAGACTTTTAAACAGGGCAATGAAGAACTGATAGAATCTCTAAATATAATGAATAATAACCTAGTAGAGGCAAATATCATGTTAATAAAAGAGATAAACGCCATAAAAGAACATCTTGTAGGAGATAAGCCAGAAGAGGGTGGACCAGAAGAAGAGGTTAAACCAGAAGAAAAAGTTGAAGACTAGAGAGGGTGATATTCATGAACAATATGAATATTAAAAAACTGGAGTATGGTTTATTATCTAATAATCTTAATAAAAGGGTTGATAATACTCAAGAACTTAAAAATAAACAATCTAGTTTTAAAGAAATATTAGATAATCTTTCAGATGAAAGTGAAATAAAATTTTCTAAGCATGCTCAGGAAAGATTAAATAGTAGAAATATAGAACTGACTAATTCAGACCATAAGAGATTGGGAGATGCTTTTGCTAAAGCAGAAGAAAAAGGCGTTAATGATGCTCTTATCCTAATGGATGACAAGGCCTTTATAGCAAATATAAAGAATAAGACTATAATAACTACTGTAGGGGAAAATCAAGATAAAATTTTTACGAATATAGATGGCGCAGTTATTATTTAACAGGACCTTAGGGATGTTAAGGTATTTTGAATGATGGATAAATACCAACTGCAGAGAAATGGAGGAATATAATTATGATGAGGTCAATGTATACAGCTGTAACAGGTCTTAGGACACACCAGTCCAAGATGGATACTATTGGTAATAATATTGCCAATGTAAATACAGTTGGTTATAAAAAAGGGCAAGTAACTTTTAAAGAGAGTTTTAGCCAGGTAATGAGAGGGGCTTCTTCACCTCAAGGTGGAAAGGGAGGAACTAACCCTCAACAAGTAGGAATGGGAGTTTCTACAGGTAGTGTAAATACAATACACACCCAAGGAAATGCTCAAAGAACAGATAATCCAACAGATTTAATGATAAATGGAGAAGGATTTTTTGTGGTTTCTGATGATGCAAACTTTAACAATAAGTACTACACGAGAGCTGGAGATTTCACCCTTGATAGAGATGGAAGTTTAGTAACATCAGATGGTTTTAAGGTTTTAGGCTATGGCGTAGATAAGGATGGAAATATAAATACTTCAGATATAAGAGCTATTCAAATAAGTAAATCAGAGAAATCTGCTCCAAAGGCAACTGATAAAATTGTATTTGAAGGAAACTTAGATTCAAGACTTGAAAAAAATGCAGAACAAAAAATAAATACTGTAATTCATGATAGTTTAGGTAATGCCTATGAACTTAGTTTTAAAGTTACTAAGTTGGCAGATGGTGTAGATGGTGGGAATTGGAAAGTAACTTTAGACAGGGTTACTGAAAAATCAACAGGTAACTATACTGAA